>NZ_JAUBSF010000233.1:0-1278 GCF_036704615.1 Microcoleus sp. K4-B3 | reverse complement strand
CGGAATGAAGCGAAAGTTTCACGTTCCGTTTTGAAGGAGAGGTAGGGGTAGAAATTCCCCTATCGACTCTACCATTCAGGTTGAGGCGCTAAACTTAACTATATAACCTTTGGCGATCGGGGGATCGCCGGCTTATCTTGGGATAGCAGACTACCCAAAAGCCTAGGAAATAAACTTCAACTGGCTTTAGGCAACTAAAGTTAAGTTCGATTAGGTAGTATAAAGCAGTACACGCTGATGGTATCGCAACTCGCAGGTTCGATCGATATGCGGTTGAGATTGCTGAACAGATTTTAAGGGTTTGCGGGACTTGGGGTGCTTGGGGTGCATTTGTAGGGAGGACTTCAGTCCTTTAATTTTTATGAGGGCTTTAGTCCTCACTACAAACCAAACCCGATTTTAAGCAATCAAAATTCCCAAAAATATGCCATTCCTTCCATGATTCCCCAAGCGCAATCAGAACCAGCTAAATAATGATTTTCAGTGCCGTATTCGCGATGCCAATCTAAGAGTTCTGACAGAGCATTGGCTACGATTACTCCCCGGACATCCTGTTCAAACATACTGATATCATTGCCAGAGTCACCGCAAACTAATGTTGCCTCCGATGGGATTTGCAGGCGCTTTTGTAAATAAGTAAGGGCATTGCCTTTATTGCTAGTCTGCGGTAAAATATCCACATCGCGATTGCTGCTAAAAATGATTTGAGCTGCCAGTCCCGATTGAGTTAATTTTTGCTGCAATTCCTGGAGAGTCGAGCTGTTTTCGGCTGTTGGTTCCAGACAATAACTGATTTTCCAAGGATTTTGTTCTTTTAAGGATTGGGATTTAAGCTGGGAAAACTGCTGAGCTAAAGAGGCGATAGCCATTTTATCCCAGTTTTGAGAAAGATATTCCGCCCAATCTAAGTCGAGGGTTCCGTCTTGGTAAATTTCGCTGCCTACACCTGCAATCACATAGTCAGGTTCTAGCAGTTGCTTTTGGGCAATTAATTCGCAAGTTGAAGCATGAGAACGCCCGGTAGAGTAAATCAAATAAATTTGCGATCGCTTTGAGTGCAAGCGCTGATTTAAAACTTGAGTTGCTTCGTCATCTCCGACTAGCGTGTTGTCTAAATCTGTAACTAATAAAAACTTCATTTTGGGAATTAGTCAGTAGTCAGTAGTCATTAGTGATTGGAAATCGAGCGCTTCGTAAAATAAGTAGAAGTTCACGGGGTTAGCGTGGCAGAAGAGAAGGAGGAATCCGACCAGAACGAGTACTCAAGACAGATTCAGT
>NZ_JAUBSF010000141.1:0-10034 GCF_036704615.1 Microcoleus sp. K4-B3 | reverse complement strand
TTTGACTAAATGGTTCGTTGAAATCTTTTGTCGAAGTGAGTGAAATTTTGGATCATTTTTTCGTTGGAACACTCTTATAGAGCAGTGCAACCCCGATGCGGCATCTGTACCTTTGGTATGTTACAAATTTTTCCAAGCAATTAGCAAACTCGTAGATGCCACTCTTGTTACCCAGGAAAGAAATAAAACGCCCTGTAAAAGTTAAAAGAACACAAAACATTATTTGTAGATTTCAAAGCGAGCAAAATAAATACTTTACTTAGTGGAAATGCTGCTGGCAATTAAAGGCAAAAGTAATGGCTTTTTAGCTAAGGTTTTAAGCTATCCAGTTTATGCAGAATTCAATCAATGATTGGCGAAAAAGCAGGTTTTTAGTTTAAATTGTCTATGAATGCAGTTGGGTTCAAAACCACTTATGCGAATTGTAATTGTTGGTCAAAATGCCTCAACTAAATTCGGCGGCGAGGCATTGCTGCCGCTGAACTACTTCCGGATACTTCGATCTCGCCAAAAAGAGATCTGGTTAGTAGTCCACGCGCGCACCCAGGCAGAACTGACAGCGCTGTTTCCAGAAGAACGCGATCGAATGCACTTTGTACCCGACACTTGGCTGCACCGGGTGCTTAACAATTGCGGGCTATTTATCCCTGCAAGAGTGAATGAATTTACTTTTGGGCTGCTCAGTCACCTCTACACCCAAGTGCTACAGCGTCGTATTGTCCGGCAGCTGGTGAGCGAACAGGAGATTGATATTGTACACGAACCGACACCAGTCTCGGCAACAGTTCCTTCGTTGATGTTCGGATTGGGAGTGCCGGTAGTTATCGGGCCGATGAACACGTCGGTTAAATTTCCTCTGGCTTTTCGATCGCGCCAAAATCTTACCATTGATATTTTAATCGAAATCGGTCACCAGTGCGTCGATTTCTTCAATCGTCTTTTTCCCGGTAAAATCAAAGCCGAGACGCTGTTAGTGGCAAACTATCGCACGAAGCAGGCACTTCCGGCTGGGGTGCAGGGTAAAATTATTGAAGTTGTGGAAAACGGCGTGGATTTCTCGGTGTGGCGATCGGACTCTACCTTATCAAAAGCAGCGACCGGGCAGGTTCATTTTATTTTTTTAGGCCGGCTGATCGACTGGAAAGCTGTAGACTTGCTGCTGGAAGCCTTCGCGGCCGTCGTCGCTCAAACTGATGCAGTCTTGGAAATCATCGGGGATGGGGACATCCGAGGGGAACTCGAAGCTCAAACAGCTCGTTTAGGCATCGACAGCAGCGTGGTATTTAGTGGCTGGCTGTCTCAGGAGCAGTGCGCTCTCAAAATGCAACAAGCTGATACAATGGTTTTCCCCAGTTTGCGGGAATGCGGCGGGGCAGTGGTGATGGAGGCAATGGCAGTGGGCTTGCCAGTCATAGCAACGAACTGGGGCGGCCCAGCGGATTATATGGATTCCACTTGCGGTATTTTAGTAGAACCAGCTTCTAAAGAAGGCTTTGTCAAAGGACTGACAGATGCGATGCTGAAGCTCGCTCATTCACCCGAATTGCGACAGAGTATGGGTTGTGCGGGACGGGAGCGCGTCCGGCAGCATTTTGATTGGGAACGGAAAGTCGATCGAATACTGGAAATTTATCAACAAACGATCGACGCTTGCCCGAAGCATTAGGTAGCCGACCATCAAAGCAGCAGCTCTCACGTTGAGAGCTGCTGCTTGGGGGTGCTAAAAAAGTATGTGGTGGCCCAAAAACCCCACTCTACTTCCTAGCTAGCTAAAAACGGGTTAACCCGTTTGGTTAACCCGCGAGCTTGGGAACGCGCAGAGCGATTAATTTTGCACTACCAGCTTGACGTTGGCGTTTTGCAAACCGCGCTGCTTGACTCCTGCCAAGGTCTTGTTAACTGCGTACTTCTGGTTGATGGAGTTGATTAACTCAGTTTGATTGTGCTTTTTGGCGACGCCCCAGAGGTCAGCAATCAGGTCAAAGGAACCATCGCTATTGCGAGACCAACCCAGGTCATATTCGCCTTCCAGAATCGCCACGATGTCGGAGCGAACGCGCTGACCATTATAGCCACGAACATCAGCTTCTGACTTGACTGAAATGCCCAAGTCGCGCAGGGAAGCTTTCAGGATTTCGGCATCGGTGATTTTGGTACGCAGAGTGCTAAAGTGAGACATTGGATTTCCTCCTAATAAAACTGAGAGAGAAACAACAACGGTCTGGATTTAACGGTGCCGCTGGGCGGCTCTTCAATCGAACTGCTAGCTGTTGCTAGCCTTTGCTCCTGTTTGGATCAGGAGAAAGCTTTTAGAATTCCATTCGCTGGTATTCAGCGACGGAAGACGCAGCGGGCCGTGCACGCTGTCTAGCCCAATCTCGCAGGGCGGTGACCTGTTCGGTCATTGTTTTAGACAGTGGCATTGTGGATTTAATGGCCGCGATGATGTCTAGCTGCGTAAACTCTCGATCTTGAGCAAAGGCTTCGTACATGGCTGCCACTAGCGCTTGCTCAATCTCTGCACCTGAAAAGCCGTCGGAAACGTTGGAAAGTTGCTCTAAATCGAAGCGAGTAATTTCCCGACGCCGCTTGGACAGGTGAATCTTAAATATATCTTGGCGTTCTTCTTTGGTAGGCAGGTCAACAAAGAAGAGTTCGTCGAACCGGCCTTTCCTCAAGAATTCTCCCGGCAACCGCTCGATTCGGTTGGCTGTTGCCATTACGAAGACTGGGGAAGTCTTTTCTTGCATCCAAGTGAGGAAAGAACCGAAAATCCGGCTGGAGGTGCCTCCGTCTGAGTCTGCCGAACCCGTGCCTCCTGCAAAGGCTTTGTCTAGTTCGTCGATGAAGAGGATGGCTGGAGAGATGGATTCTGCGGTTTTCAGGGCGTTGCGGAGGTTGGCTTCCGATCGACCCACCATCGAGCCGTCGTAGACTCTACCCATATCTAGCCTCAGCAGGGGCAGTCCCCAGAGGCGGGAGGTGGTCTTGGCAATCAGCGATTTTCCGCATCCCGGTACGCCGAGAATTAACATCCCTTTTGGTTGAGGCAGACCGTATTCTCTCGCCCTTTCTGTAAAAGCGTTGGAACGCTGCCTGAGCCACCTTTTTAGCTCTTCTAAACCCCCGACTGCATCCAGGGTTTCGTCTTCTTCAATGAACTCTAGAATGCCGTTGCGGCGAATTAATTGCTTTTTCTCCGACAGAACGATGTCTACTTCTTCTTCTGTTAGGCGCCCAGTAGAAACTTGGGCTTTGCGATAAACCTTTTCAGCTTCGTCCTTGGTCAATCCCAAGGCTGCTTTTAAAAGTTTTTCTCGCGCTTCTGTGGTAATACGTCGCGATTTTGTTTGCTCCAACTGGCCAGACAATACTTGGTTTAGTTCCTTCATGTCTGGGAGCGCGAAGTCTAATACGACTACTTCCTTTTCTAGCTCGATTGGAATTTGCTGCAAAGGAGACATCAGTATAATTGTCTTTTGCGTTCCTTTGAAGTTGGCGATCGCATCGCGCAACCACCTCGTTACGGGAGGAGAATCTATAAAAGGATGGAGATCTTTGAAAATGTAGATGCTAGCGTTACTGTTGGGTTCTCGCTGCCTGATCACCCATTCAATTGCTGCCTCTGGCGAAACGGTGTTGTGCTGGGTGGTGGTGCGGGGTTGACCGTACTCCACAATGCCGTGAGTTACAGTCCAGATAAATACTCGTCGCTGTGGTTTGGCTTGAGCTATTGTCGAAATTGCTTGCTCACACCGCTCTTCCTCGGATGTCACGAGGTAGATCAGAGGATATTGAGCTTGGATTAGAATACTGATCTCTTCTTGCATAGTCCTCGACCCACTAGAGACGGTGCTATCTTTGCTGAATCTCAATGCTGCCCTTGGCTCTGTTACTGAAAATTTCAGTTCTAGCTTTTTGGGGAAGCAAGGCATTCTTAGCAGGGAACCAATTCTTCCTCTCCCGGTTTAGCCGTGCTGGCGCTGACGCCGGACACCTGCTTTACTGGAAGATCCTGCTCAGCCAATACGCTCGGCTGACTTGTTACGGATGCCAGTTCTCCATCTCGCATTACTACTGAACCCGTGCATTCTGGACAGTTGTATACCCGATGGGTTTGTCCGTAGGAGGCTTCCACTTCGTCAACCAGTTCGGGGTTTCCTAGGTAGAAGACAATTGCCCTTTCTGCAATTGATGACATCGGTTCAGTTTCGACTGCGGCTCGGATTTTGAGCTGGCGATGCAGTTCAGGTGGAAGATACAATGTAACTTTTTGCTTTTCTTGCATATGACAGTGAATTGACTTACCCGGGTATGTATATCAGATTAGCCGCTTCATTCTTTGCTGTCAAGCCTCTATGCTGCTTTAGCGTCATCTTGTAATATCTCGTTACATTTGACGTGACTCTGGGTCAGTTAACAACGGAAAACTGAGGAGTGTAGCTGATGAGGCAGAGGTGCAGCGGCAGGTATGGGTAGCGTCAAGGACGATCGACCAACTATAAATATGAACAATAGATATATAGGACTAAGGCCAACAAATCCTTTGATTTGCCATCTGGGGTAAGGTACACCATAAACACCCAGCCCGCTCATAAGTGGTGAAGAATACCTGCAATGCGAATATCGAGTCCAAAGGCTTCTGCTTTTACAAATGTACTAATGGCATCAAACGACATCTTGCTGTTGATACGTTGGGCTTTCCATTTTTCACCCACGCTCACTAAAGCCAATATATCCGATGACCAGGGCTTGATCGAAATGTTGAGTCACAATCTCGATTATTTTCGCGCCAAGCCTGTCAACATTCCTCATATCACCATCTTGCTGGACAATGGCTATCACGAGCGAGACAATTACCGCAGCCTTGCAAAAACTTTATCCCCAAATCATGACCAAGATCCGGTTTGAACTGGCACCCAAGCCCACAAAAGCCGAAAAAGCGGCACAAGGAAAAACGGGATTTGTGGTGGTGGCAACTCGATGGGTGATTGAGCTGTCAAATGCTTGGATGGAACGTTGTAAAAGTTTAGTCAAAAACTTTGAGAGAACCTTGAGTCATGCCACTCTGCCAAGCTCAATCTGTGTTTCATCCGACTCATGCTCAAAAGGCTGGCGAATGAATAGATCTCAAATGGGTTCTATAGGATTAAGGTCAACAAATCCTTTGATTTGCCATCTGGGGTAAGGTGCGCCATAAGCACCCAGCCCGCTCATGAGTGGTGAAGAAGTGCCCGAAACGCTTGAAATGTCATAGCGGGCGCTCGATCAATCTTCTTCACAAGATAGACTACTCGCAATAAATAATATCTATTGCCAATACCCAACGGCTACAATAACGCAAACAGGTTGATTGCACTCCTGAGCGGGCTGGCAATAACCACCCAGCCCAGTCTGGGGATAAGCACCCTACGGTTAGACTTTTGTGAGGACATTGCCGATACAAATCCGGTGTCGGGGCGCGCCACCAAGTTAGGCTTAGATGGGCATTTTTGATAGTTGTGAGGTGTCAGGCTCAAATTTAAGGGTGATTAGCCGAGCGGACCACCAGATATGGCAAAATCAATTAGCGTTTGCCTGGGAACCTCCGGCAATCCCGTGTCAAAACACCGCCCTTGCACAACATAATCAGCAATTTCCTTGAACTGCCGCAATTAATCCAAACACGATGTTAACTGGAATTCGCCTCTTTCTGGGAAATTGCAATTAATATGTTTTTCCAAATAATCAAATATTTTATCCGGCATAATTAGGGCTTGCTGAATAAATTGGAAAAGTAGATACTCTATGGCTTGTCTGACCGAAAAAAGTAGAGTAGTGCCAGAAAAACACCTAAAATAGGTCAAAACCCATGCATCACCATCTGCGAGCGTGTACCGAAAATTTGAGCTTGCTCCAAGTCCCCCATCCGACTTTGAACTCCCCTTCGGAGGAAAGTTGTCAGCCTTCAACCGTTGGGTAAAGATGGCCCGACTAATCCCGTGGTCAGAGTTTGAATCAGAAGATGCTGAAAACTTCCCGACAGTTATACCAATTTCATAAAATAGTGCTACAGTTGATAGATGTTGTTATGATTTTTTACCCAAATTAAGGATAGCCAATGTCAGGAGTTGTCAAGATTAACATTACCGAAACAGAAGCAGAAATCAAAGCTCTTTTGGGGAAAGTTAAAGATGCACATAGCCACGGAAAACTGCAAGCGCTCTATTGGCTAAAAACCCAAACCGTAGAAACTGTATCGTCAATAGCCGTCCGAGTAGGGAAACATCGTACCACAGATCGCGAGATGGTTGTGTAGTTATCGTCAAGGGGGAATGGCAGAATTATTATCTCAAAAAAAACGTTCGGGAAGGCCAACAATAATCAATCCTGAAACTCTAGATAGATTAGAGAAAGAGCTGCAAGAACCAGAAGGATTCAGTAGCTATAAAGAAATCCATCAATGGTTGACAAGCTGTTGTGAAATAGAGGTGTCATATCGCACAGTACATCAGTGGGCGAGATATCGACTGAAAGGAAAATTAAAGGTGCCACGTCCCGTGAGCGAAAAACAGAAAAAAGGTGCAGTAGAATAATTTAAAAAAAACTGCCATCCTTGATACAGCAGATTGCAAGTAAATAGAGTACAATTAATATTAGTATATTAATTACAGCCATGAAACCATTACCGATCGAGATCCCTTGAAAAAGTGGTCAAAGCTTATGAACAGGGTAACACATCAATTAGAAAACTAGCGGCTAGATTTGATGTGAGTAAATGTTTTGTCGAACGACTACTAAAACGCAAACAAATTACAGGAGATATCCAACCCTTGCGTCAAGGCGGAAGTCAGAAAAGTGAGTTGAATGGATATTCAAGTCAACTTCGTGATTTGGTAGAAAAATATCCTGATAGCACATGCGTCAGAATATTGTGAATACTGGGGTAATATTTATGGAAAATGGGTAAGTCCTAGTACCCTGTGTCGAGAATTGAAAAGACAGGGACTAACAAAAAAAAAGACGCTCCTCAGCAGTCAAGCTGCCACAGAGCGGGTGCAAAAATTAAGAGTAGAATACTGGAAAAAAGTGCAGAACATAGAGCCAGAAAATCTGGTATTTTTAGATGAGATGGGGGTATTACTCGGTTTGACGAGGAATTATGCTCGCTCGCCTTACGGCACGAGAGTATCTGATTTAAAACCATTTTATCGAGGTGCAAAAGTCACGGCGATCGGAGCTATAAGTATCAAAAAAGTGTTTGCCTTGATGACGATGAATGACTCAATGGATGGAAAGGCATTTGAAATATTTATAGAAAAAATTTTAGTGCCCGAACTATGGGTGGGAGCGGTAGTAGTCATGGATAATCTGCCAGCACATAAAATGGCTTCAATTGCACCGATGATTCAATCAGTTGGTGCAAGTATTATTAACTTATCACCGTATTCTCCTGATTTTAATCCCATTGAATTATGGTGGTCACAACTTAGGGACTTCCAAATAAATAATCATGCCAATACTGGCTCAGGGCGGTAAAAAATATCGATAAACCATTTACCGAGATTCAAGGGTTTGTCGTTGACCACGAATTCGCCCAGACGCTGAATCTGCGTTTCAACCTCAGCCCGGAGCGAGTTTGGTGAGTTTGACCCCAGTTTGGTAGGTTTGGGTGACGAGTTTCACCACGGGATGGTGACCGTTCCAAGTCATGGAGTGGGCGAATTGCAAAACCGTGTCAATCTCATCAAGAATGCTGCCATTCCAATGATTTTCCAGAACGCCCCAAGTCCGCTCAATGGGATTGTATTTACTGTGATCAGGCGGATAATAAGCCAATCGGAGATTCACCTGATGCCGAGAAAGCAAAGTCCACCAGCCGTTTCATAAACTGGGTGCGCCGGGAATGATTTTCTGGTCCATTATCCTGGTTGAGCAATAAAGTCTCGACTGCTGGGAACCGTCCGCGATGCGCCAACCACCAAGCCTCCAAAAGATCGACCATGAAGTCACTGGTGACTTTTGAAGTGGTGCAGTAGAGAAATAACTCGTCCCACTCGGGGAGAAAAATCCCGTAAGGGATGACCGTATGTTTCGGGGCTTTCGTCATGGTCACAAGCTTCGGTCTCGACCCGATTTTTGCCCTTCCGCGAGAACGGTCCGACTTTCACTCCGGCTTTGGCATCCAACGAGAGCCGTAATACAGTGGGGTCGGCAGCGGCAGCGACGTTAACGATAGCCAGTTGGTCAAAAATGGCATCGGTCAAGGCAATTTTTTTTGAGGTTTCGTTTTCCCGACTTTGCTGGGATAGTAGCCCAATTGATTGAGCCGCGTCCGAATCGTTTCGGTACTCGGCAAGGCTTCACTACTGTAACCGTTTTGCCCAATCAGTTGACGGCGGACTTCGGCGGCACTGAGGCGGGTATACAAACGATTCGTGGTGAACTTCCCGTCGGTCTGGCTTTGACTGTCTACAATGGCTTGAATGTCGCTCAGCAAGTTCGGTAAACGGCTTTCGGTGCGCTTTCTACCCCGCAATTTAAACGCATCGACACAAATCAGGTTGTGTGCGACTTCGCATTGCCCTTTGCGAATCAGGTCACGGTGCCAACCTAATTCGCGCTCGGCAAGGCGCTGTCCGCCCCGCCCTAGCTCCGCTACGGTTTGGGCCATAAACCGGCGACGGGCAGCACCTTGCAGGTGCTCGGCTGTCTCTTTAAATAACACTT
This sequence comes from Microcoleus sp. K4-B3, assembly GCF_036704615.1. Taxonomy (NCBI): domain Bacteria; kingdom Bacillati; phylum Cyanobacteriota; class Cyanophyceae; order Oscillatoriales; family Microcoleaceae; genus Microcoleus; species Microcoleus sp. K4-B3. The sequence goes on along the minus strand of NZ_JAUBSF010000141.1, from coordinate 1,325 downwards.
TGAGTGAGTCTGTAAGTTTCAACATGGCTTCAGTTTAGTTCATGCAGTCCGGGACGATTTATTTTTTAGAAGTCCCTTAAGTCTTTTCTGCGTAAGTTTTCTCCAACTACGACAAAAATGATTGATACATTAATTGCCGTCGCCCTCGACAAACATGAATCCTCAACATCTAAAAAACTGGTTTACTAAATGCTGTTACTGTCCTCAATAAGCTTGCAATATGCTGTAAAAGCCAGCCTGAGTCAAAGTGAGAGCTTTTTAAAGCAGTGGTATAAAATCCGATATTGGAGCCAAGACGAAAGTCGAATGGGGCTACACACAATGTTCATTGAAGGAAATTAACTGGCAAAGGCATTAAGCCTCACGGAGCAGTGCAATGGGACTTGGGAGCGTGTCACTTTTGCGACAAGTATAAATACTCATCAAGACCAGAATAAGTAGGTCGGCATAAAAAAAACAAAGTAAGTAAAGAAATGTTCAGAGCGGGAACGGGAACTAAATTTAAAGCGATTAGTTGTATAATCTCCTCGTTCTCCTCTAGCTTCAATTCCATCAATTACTGCGTAGGCAAGATCTAGTTCGTCTTCAAACATTTTTCCTACCAGTTCATGATTTTTAAGTTGTTGCCATTCCAGTTCAATTTTGTTCATTTCTGAGCAGTATTCTGGTCAAAAGAAAATATACAAGCCCTGGCTTTCCCACTGGAACCATTTTTGTTGGACATATAGGGATTTGTGTATGGCACCGTTATCTTGAATTATCACTCTGATCCGTCCAGTTGATTTCATTTCTAATTCAGCTTGTTGAGCTTCATTTTCCATAATTATGATATATGATTCGCTACTGAAACTCCCAATAACCAAGCCATACGAGAAACTGATACACGGCTGTAGCCATCCTAAAATACTCAATCTTCGCCCCCTTCGTTTTGTTTGCTCTAACCGTTTTTGCGCTCCAATTGGGTAATATGTATATCCATTGGGGCTCCACAAACAAAAACCTGATTCATCCAGGTATTTCAGATCGATTTCTCCCGCCGAGTAGTGCCAATTCCAACATATCTTGATCTGCCTGTTTGATCGAGCGTCGTAATGGGTCTTGCTTCTGTTTATGGCCTGGTCGCGCTCGTTTCCAAATAATCTTTTTTTTGGTTCTTCCTTACTTGGTATGCTAAATCAATAGCTAAATCAGTCAAAGAAATTGAAAAAATATGTCAAAATATCAATCAAGTCCTTGTCAGGCTTGACAGGGAGCATAACACTTATGCGATGAGTACAAATACTCAGAAATACCATGCCCCTCATTAGTCCATAATTAAATATGTT
>NZ_JAUBSF010000140.1:0-10228 GCF_036704615.1 Microcoleus sp. K4-B3 | reverse complement strand
TACGGGGCAATCACTTCCGGCTTGAATTTTTCAAATTTACAACCATCAATTCTATTTAAAGACTTGCGGAATGTGGGATTTAGCTTGGCAGTTCCCAGAGGCGGCGCTGATTAAATCGCTGCGGTCTGGCGAGAAAGTACCGCTTTTGTGGGGTTGGCTGTGCGGTGAGCGGCAGTCGGTTAAATATGATTTGCTGTTCGAGCGGTCGATCGGTTTGGGCATCACCGACGAATTGAGAAAACACGCCGCCAGAATTTGCGACTTGCAGCGAGAGGAGATGGTTTTAGAATTCGAGCTTTCCAAGCTTGTGGGCGAACCGCAGTTCCTGCCGTACCGCAAGGTATTTGCCCGGTTTGGTTTCGGTCGCCGCGTGGAAGCGCTGCTGCTGAGCCAAATTTACCCGTTTGAGAATTACCTCGCCGCTGACGGCAAACCCGACATTAAGATTCGCAAAGGCAGGCGATCGGGCAAACCGACAAAGCGGCATTTATCACTTCGCAGATTCTGCAAAGCTTTGGGATACGCACCATCCCAAGAAAGTAGCGGCGACTTGCAAAAATCGAAAGTTGTCGGCGGCAGCGATTTGTGCCGCAAAGCCTTGTGGCAGTGGATTTTTACGCGAGTCGAAGTGAAGCGCTGCCGCCTTGCCAACGACATCGGCGATCGGTTGGGGGAAATCATGGATGCGGAGAAACTCAGCGGTCGGCCGGTGCGGCTGGTGCGATCGCGCGTAGCGGCCAAAGCCGTCAAATTGCTGTTCAAAGAACTCGTCCGCGAGCTCGTTCACCCTGAAGTCTAAAATCTAAAATCTAAAATCCAAAATCCAAGAAAAAACCATGACTTATTCAGAAAAGAAAATGATTTGCGTGTGCGACAGCATCAACTGCCCTTTTGGAATCAGGAATAATGGTTTGTTTGGTTGTCAAAAATATGCGGTAGCTCTACATTGTCACCTATTGCAAGCCGAAGACGGTTCGTACCAACGAACTGAATTAAAAAACACTTCGACACAGTATTTTCTGTACAGTTACCCGGACAAAGTTGATTTACTTGAGTTAGCCGAACAAAATGCAAAGTTCTTAGCCAGACCAGAAATCATTGAAGATTTAGAAATTGAAGCCGAGTTCGGACGCTCTGACAATTACTAGAGTGAAATTGCCTTCGCGGACGCGGTTGTAGGCCCGATGGATTTTGCGGTTGAGGGACAAAATCAGAGCGACTGCGTGTTCGGCGACGGAGTACGGAGAATAAGCCGGAACTCGGAGGAGAGTTAAGTCTAAATCCCTCGCTGCTGCTAAATCGACGTGATTGAATCCGGCGGATCTCAGGGCCAGCAAGCGGACGCCTTTTTGGGCGATGCTGAGCAGCGTTTTTGCGTCCAAGCAGTCGTTAACGAACGCGCAGACGGCCGGAAATCCAGCGGCTAAAACGCTGGTTTCCAGGGTCAGATGCGGTTCAAAAAAAACCAACTCGTGTTGACCGCCGACATTGGCTGCTGTCAGAAAAGTGCGATCGTAAGATTTGGTATTAAATACGGCTACCTTCATGCTTTTTGCCTGCAAACCCAGTAATAGGTGGAAATTCTTTTCAGATTAACTCTAAATTTTAGTAGAACGCCGTTGCCCCAAACAACCCAGTTTCCACGATCAATATTGAGTTTCGCAACGATAGCATCTCTGAAGAAACCAGATTTTTAGCCCTAGGGCAAATCCTGCTTAATTTTTTGAATCTAATTGCTTAGAATGTAGTAAAGCGCGAGCGTTAATTGTTCATTTTTTAGGAGAAACTCAGATGCCCAGACAAATCAAAACTCAAATCTATGAAATTTTAGAAAAATCCGAGATCGGCAATTTATACAGTTTAGTAGACGATATTGTTATAACTTGTTTAATTGCGATCAACGTCGCAGCTTTTATTGCTTCTACTTCGCCCACATTGTCGCAAGAACAAAAGTTGATTTTGGAAAATATCGAAATTGTTTCATCCTTAGTATTTACAATAGAATATCTTTTGAGGCTGTGGGTGTGTACAGTCGATAGCAGATACAGCCACCCCCTTTGGGGAAGATTGAGATACGGTCTTACACCGCTAAGTCTGATCGATTTAATTTCAATCCTACCGTTTTACTCATTGCTGTTATTTCCTAATTTAAGCTTCGTTAATTTAATTCGCCTACTGCGCTTGTTGCGGTTGCTAAAAATGAGCCGTTATTCAGAGTCACTCAGAACTCTGGGAGCAGTATTGTACGCTAAAAAAGAGGAGTTAATTGCCACTGCATTTGCAGTTTTCATTCTGTTAATATTTGCCTCTAGTGTCATGTATTTTGTTGAAAACGAGGCGCATCCAGAAACTTTTGCGAGCATCCCCGATGCAATGTGGTGGGGAGTTGTGACATTAACTACTGTCGGTTACGGTGATATTTATCCAATCACTCCTTTAGGGAAATTTTTAGGCGCAATATTAGCATTTTTGGGAATCGGAATTTTTGCGTTACCTGCGGGGCTCATTGCTGCGGGTTTTTCCGAGGAAGTCCAAAGGACAAAGCAGGAAAAAATGGCAGCAAATTTACAGCAATCTGCTAATTATCAATCGGTCAAAATGCTGGCGGAAATAGAGGTCGGGTTTCAACAAAACCAAAGTGCGATCGCGCTTCACATCGAAAGTTCATCCGAGTTGATGAAAATGTGTGTTTTAACGGCGAAAGAGAAGTTAGGGAATGATTTTCAAAATGAAGAAATTATTCGCGATTTAGCTATTCATTTTTATAATGAAGCTGTTCGCAAATTCGAGCTTTAATTACAGATATATATTGCCTGTCATTGCGACCGAAGCGTTAGCAGAGCAAGCCGAAGGAAAGCAATCACTTGCAGTTATGACCGCTTTATGTACAGCACTAATGACTAATGGCTAATTACCAGTCTGGCGGCAAATTGTAATATTCAAGAGTCGATCGATCTTTTAGCAATTCTTGCGTTTCTCGATCGACCTGAATCTGACCGTCAGCCAAAACTAACGCCCTTTGAGTCGTTTTCCCGATCCAATTCAAATTGTGGGACGCGATCAAAATTACCTCGATCGGCAATTGGGACAAAACCTTAGCCAAGTGACGCCGCCACGAGGGGTCGAGTCCGTTGGTCGGCTCGTCTAAGATTAAAATTGCAGGTTCTAATGCTAAAATTGCTGCCAATGCTGCCAACCTTCTTTGACCTCCCGAAAGTTCGTGGGCCGAACGGTTGGCAAATTCTACTAAACCGAATTCGTCTAATAGCGATAAAGCTCGATCGCGCGCAACTCCAAGCGGCACTCCGTAATTGCGCGGCCCGAACATTACATCCTCCAAAATAGTGGGCATAAATAGCTGGTCGTTAGCGTCTTGAAAGCAAAATCCAATCTGCCTGCGCGCCTGCGATAAAGTCGCCTCTTCCAGCTTTTTTCCCTGCACTCTAATCTCGCCCGATTGAGGCATTTTTAATCCGATCAAGTTTTCGAGCAAAGTGCTTTTACCAGCACCTGTCAGGCCGAGTAAACCAACTCTTTCTCCCGGTTGCAGGCTAAAAGAAATTTCCCGTAATATTGGTTTTTGTTCGGGATATCCGAATACTAACTTTTCTACTTCGATTGTTGGCACGGATTTGAGTTTAGTCAATTTTTATTTTCCTCGATTTTAGGATTAAGAGTATTTAACCGCAGAGAGCGCAGAGGGCGCAGAGAGGGGAAGGGAGAAGGCAAAAGGTAGAGAAATCAATTAATCAATTACCAGTTGCCTATTCCCAATTACCACTTACCGTAAGAAGCTATTGTTACTCCGGCTGCGGTTAAAATTGTTAATGTCAGCCAGAGTCGCTCTTGTGGTGTTGATTTTGAGTCACCAGGTAAAGTTCCTTGATAGCCGCGAATTAGCATGGCTGCGTGTACTCTTTCTGCCCGATCGAGACTTCGCAAATAGAGGGCTCCGATCATGGAAGCACTGGCGTAGCGCAGCCATCCTCCGGCGCCGGACAAGCCTCGGAGTTGAGCGGATTTTTTCATGCGGTTGACTTCTGTCAGTAAGATTTCTAAGTATTGTCCCGCTAAAAGTACAATCTCTTGCAAACCTGCTGGTAGGGGTAATCCTTTGAGGGCGATTCCGAAACTGTGGGGCGGCAAAGTTAGCAGAAAACTGTTCATAATTAGCAGGCAAATTAGGGAACGCAGCAACAGAAAACTGGCGCGTTCCCAACCTTGGGGCAGCACTAATAAGGAGAGAAAAAGCAATTCTGCTCCCAATAGTTGCGCTAGGGTTCGCACCGGAGCCCTGAGCCAAAACGACCAAAAAAGTGCGATCGCCCCATAAATTCCCAGCCACAGCCAAGCACCGGTCTTCATAAAACCAATGCCGATGACAATAATCAGAGACAGCCGCAGTCGAAAAGGTATTGAGAGTTTAGACATCTTTCGGTGTAACCAACTGAACAATCCCAAAGGCCGCACCGAAGCTGGCGGCAGAGCCTAAAAGTCCAGCAATGCTAGTACCTATAGGCTGTTCTTCTAATCCTTTAACTGTGTAATCAGCTAAAGGAGTGGGATTTTCGATCGCAGCAGCTTCTTGATCTTTAAAACCGTATTTTTCCGCTACTGACTCTAAACCATCGGGCCAACTTGAAGCGAACAGCGAAAGCACGCCCGAAATTAATAACACTCCAATTACTGGCACTAGCCATTTCTGCAATTGTGGCTGTTCTCCCGGCAGTAAATCCGGCCGCACTTTGACGAGATAAGTTAAAACGCCGCCTGTAATTACCCCTTCGCCAATCCCAATTAAAATATGTACGCCTACCATTCCTGGCAATGCGATATTGAGCGCTACTGTACCAGAAATTGCGAGTTCGATCGCAACACAAATAGAAGCAGCAACCACGCTGAGGGCGGCGGCGATGCCCGCGGCTAGGGGCAAACGATTTCGGGAACCTCCCAAGAGTTGCTGCAACGGCTGCAACAGCCACCAGCCCACCCAAATGCCAACTAGCCCCATGTTAAAAATATTGGCTCCCAGGGCGGTGATGCCCCCGTCGGCAAACAACACGCTCTGAATTATAAAAACCGTGCTCATTGCCAAAGTTGCCGCCCAAGGGTTCCCCAAAACGACGGATGCCAGCGCCCCTCCCAACAAGTGCCCGCTGGTACCGCCGGCTACGGGAAAGTTGATCATCTGGGCTGCAAACACGAAAGCTGTGGTTAAGCCCATGATTGGGGCTTGTCGGAGTCCAAGACTCGCGCGGGTTCGATTTAGGGCAACTGCAATTACTGCTGCACTTGCTATGCCGGTGGCAATGGCTACTGGCGGTGAAAGAAAACCATCAGGTATGTGCATTGATGTATCCCAAACAAGAGAACTTCCAGCCCTTTAGTCAACTATTTTTTACAAAAATTTACCATCCCCTGTGGGGGTATTTCTCCGATCGAGCGATCGGGGGATTGGCGGCGGGCGATCGCTTATTCGATATAGATTAGCGCCTCAGGGGCTGAATTTTGAGGAGCAGAAATTTTACATTAAATCATCCTGAAGAATTATTCGGATATTTTACCGACCACCCCCAGATAGCAGCTTTTTGATAAGAATTATCAATATTTGTTTACAGATTCACAAGCAAAATGTATTCACCGTCAAGCTCAAACAAGAATATTAAAAAAATATAAAGAATTAACTGAACATCCCTGATGGGTTTTATTGTCATTTCTTAAGAATAAATTGCATTAAGTTTTTGACGACAGCAGCAGTGAAATTGCCCGATCGCTAATCAAAGCCAAAGTCTTGCGTGTTTTTGAAACTAAAAAGTCCGAATTATTGCTAGTTAATATGGTTATTGGTTTCCGTCACAGCTATGTACTGGCATCCTCTCTTTCCCTATTTACCGTTAAATTAGGTAATGTGAGGTTTGATAATGGAGACAAAAAATAAACCACTCCCAGCCAGGGAGATGCACAAAATAGTTTGGGTTAAGTAGGTAAGCGGGATTAAACCGAGCTATGTAGCATTATGTAAACAGGGCTAACTTAGCCACGCTTAGGGAATGTGGGTACTTTACAATCCTTAACATAAGTGTGTTTTACAGCGCCTACCTACTTAGCGTCGGAGTTTTGATTCTTTTCTTTGTGACTTATCCCATCGCAATGTGGCGTTAGCCAAAAAGAAAAATTTCGCAGTTTTCATGCCAAGTATTTGACAATTGAGGGGCAAAATCCCGCTAAAGTAGCAGTAGCAGATGCTGTTGGTAAGGTACTGGCGGAATCATCTATTGCGAGTAGCAGTGCGCTTCCGGCTATGTTTACTGAGAATCAAAAAAAGCTGCCTGAAAAGTCTTCTGATGTTGCACCTTTTACGAATAAGTCTTCTGAAACAGCTATTGCGAGTAGCCCTACAGATCAGACTGTCCAAGCTGCACCTGTATCAGCAGGTAAGCAGGAAGTTCAGGCGGTGGATGGAACAAATCAGACAGCAGAAATTACCGATCGCGCTAAACTAGATGAGTTAGCTCTGAAACTCTACGATCGCATAAATCAGACTTGGCAAACTAGCCCTACTTTCACTCAAAATCTAGTCTATAGGGTCAGTGCAAGTCAAGATGGGGCGATCGGCAATTTCGAGTCCCTCAATCAACCAGCCAAGGATTACACCCAACAAACTCCTTTGCCAAATCTGCTCAAATCTGCCGAGACTAGCAACAGCAGCAGTGCACCACCAGTCGCTAAGTTTACTGTAGTATTTGCTCTTACTGGAACCTTAGAAGTTAACCCGTAACTCACATACAACAGCTATCCGGTAAGGTGCAAACTGTGCGCCTTAATTTTACTTTTTAACTTAAATGTGATATTATAAGCAGCGCCCTGTAGGGTATTCTACATCTAAAACAACAAATGAAAGAACTTGACGAGAAAAAAACCCAAGAATTGCTATGCACCATCATGGAATGGGAACTAGCAGGAGTCGTGCGCTACACCCACTATGCACTCATGGTGACAGGGCCAAACCGGATTCCCATCGTACAGTTTTTTAAAGCACAAGCAACCGAATCCCTACTCCACGCCCAACAAGCCGGAGAAATTTTAACAGGTTTAGAAGGGCATCCCACCCAAAAAATTGCTACGATCGAAGAAACCTACAAACACTCGGTAAAAGACCTTTTGGAAGAAAGTCTCAATCACGAAAAAAAAGCGCTCAAAAAGTATAAATCTTTACTTGAAGTAGTGACAAACTCCAGCGTTTATCTGGAAGAATATGCCCGCAATCTGATTGGACAAGAAGAATTGCACCAAGTAGAACTAAAAAAAATGCTGCGGGATTTTAGTTAAGGGAAATAAGAGTCGGCAGTCCTTATTTATTAGTCCTTAGTTACTCCCGAACCGCCTTAAGAATACCTGCCCCTTCTCTTCTTTCTATTCCTTCGCGTCCTTCGCGCCTTCGCGGTTCAATAATGTGATATTCTGCCAGCGCTAAAACAAAAGTTGCTAAGGACTAAGGACTAACTACAAATTAGCAGTTATCAAAAAATGAATTTTACTGAAGCCATCCCAACTTTTGTAATTACCCTCCGCGAAGGCGTAGAAGCCGCCTTAGTCGTCGGAATTGTGCTAGCTTGCTTAAAAAAAGCAGAGCAAAGCCACCTCAATTATTGGGTTTATACAGGTATCGCAGCCGGCATTGCTGCTAGCGCTTGTGTAGGTGCATTATTCAATCAGTTACTCCACGCGCTCTCAACATCAAATCAGCCTTACGCACCAGTAATTAAGCAACTGCTCGAAGGTTCTCTGGGAATTGTTGCCATAGTAATGCTAAGCTGGATGCTAATTTGGATGACTCAGCAAGCGCGCTTTCTCAAAGCTGAAGTAGAAGGAGCAGTTACAGCAGCTTTGACAGAAAATACCAATGCCGGCTGGGGCGTATTTGGCTTAATTTTTATTGCGGTACTGCGCGAAGGTTTTGAAACAGTTATATTTGTCAGCGCTCAATTTCAACAAGGTTTAACTCCGGCTTTAGGTGCTTTGGGCGGTTTGCTTGGGGCTGCGATCGTTGGCGCGCTAATCTTCAAGTGGGGCGTAAAAATTGATATCCGCCTATTTTTCAAGTTGATGGGGATTTTGTTGCTGTTAATCGTAGCAGGTTTGGCAGTATCGGCACTCAAACATTTTGACCAAGCGGCTGCCATTTTGTCGCAGATGAATAGCAAGTATGCAGCGATTTGTTTTTATTACGATCGCCTCGCACCACTCCACTCTTGTATTTTAGGCCCGATTGTGTGGAATGCAGCGGAAATTTTGCCCGATCGGGAATTTCCGGGGGTGGTTCTCAAAGCACTGTTTGGATACAGAGATCGACTTTATCTCGTCCAAGCGGCGGCTTACACAATATTCTTAGCCACCATCGGCGGTCTTTATTTCCAAAAATTAGGCTCTAAGGCGACTGTTGCCAGCAAAAATACTCAGCCAGCTCGATCGCAAACTCGCCCTCAGTAGCTATGCAAGCGGTTTTTATCCGTTGTTTCGCTGATTCCAGGACGATCTGAAAATCAGCCCGAACTGCAAAAAAATAGGCTTAAAATTTTCAGGTGGCGGGATTGATTATTTGACTTTTATCTGATAGTATTAAACGATAGTAATACATTTTATTTTTTTATAAATACTTATATTGATATTATTTAAATCTACGGTCAACAGCCCAAAGAAGTAAGCACTACCTCTCAAAAAACACAAAAACTTTTTAATAAAAATTAACAGTTAAGGGTTAACAGGGTTCTGCAAGACGCGGGCTGCCGTTAGGGCGATTCTGTGAAGTCGCAGGCGCACCCTCCAAAAGTTGAGGCTGTTCTTGGTCGCAAAAAATCGGTCCCCAGCAAGATTCTTGGCGAACAGTTTTCTGATATGCGCTCCTAGGGCTTATAATTAGTACAAGAATATTTACAGAGCCCGGAAAGTTCTTAATGAACCTTATCATCCTTAATGAAGCTTAAAATTAAAAAATTGTTCGTTAAAGTTACCTGGAATCCCCAGAAGGCTGTAGGCTCTGCCATTCGGTTAGCGGTGAGATAAATAATGATGCCCCGGATACTTGTTATTGATGATGACGCGGCGATCGCCGAACTCGTAGCCGTCAACCTAGAAATGGCTGGCTACGAAGTCACCCAGGCAGAAGACGGCATCAAAGGTCAGGCACTAGCCATACAACTGCTTCCCGACCTGATCATGCTAGATCTGATGCTGCCTAGAGTAGACGGATTCACAGTGTGTCAGCGGTTGCGGCGCGACGAGCGCACAGCCGACATTCCCGTCTTGATGTTGACCGCCTTAAGTCAAACTCAAGACAAAGTAGAAGGCTTCAACTCCGGCGCCGACGATTATCTGACCAAACCCTTTGAACTAGAAGAGATGCTGGCACGAGTGCGAGCCTTGCTGAGGCGCACAGACCGCATCCCCCAAGCTGCCAAACACTCCGAAATCTTGAATTACGGCCCGCTGACCCTTGTCCCCGAAAGGTTTGAAGCTGTTTGGTACGCTAAGACCGTCAAACTGACTCACCTAGAGTTCGAGTTGCTGCACTGCTTGCTCCAACGCCACGGTCAGACAGTCTCTCCCAGCGAAATTCTCAAAGAAGTGTGGGGTTACGACCCCGACGACGACATCGAAACTATTCGCGTACATATCAGACACCTGAGAACCAAGATGGAACCCGATCCCCGCCATCCTCGGTACATCAAAACCGTATACGGGGCGGGTTATTGTCTGGAGTTGCCCAACAACGAGCAAGTAGCCGAAGAAACCAAATCCTCTGCTTGATCTAGCCCGCCAGATGCAACAAGCAGTTAAAAATCCCGCTAGAAAAGCCTGAAAGCATTTGCTTTCAGGCTTTGTTGTTTGGAGTTTGAGATGAATATGTCAACAAGTAGGCATTAACTCTGTTGATTCTCAAAAAACAATCCCACACCCCCCTCTACCCTCAGTTTTATAGAAGCTTGCCCAGAGGAAAGTACCCGATTTCTTTTTCCACTTTGTCTGTTCCTAGAAAATTAAATAGCTACTTAGGGCTTGCTGAATAAGCCTAAAACCCTTACGTCAAAAGACTTTTGCTCGTTTTAGCGCGGCTCTGGTACTCGCCTGCCGAGCTAAAATGACTCAAAAGCCTAGAGCGCCAGTCCAGTAAAAGAGGTTGACAAAAAACCTCAAATAGGATGTACCCAAACGACTCACAATACGCCAC
>NZ_JAUBSF010000232.1:0-1344 GCF_036704615.1 Microcoleus sp. K4-B3 | reverse complement strand
TACTTGAACGGGTTAATTGGAAATCAGAGACAAGCTGCCTGAGTATAATTACTCACTACAAAAGTGACATACTCCCCCTTAGATTCCTCACCATTATGGGGAGCAGGTAAAGTCGAAGATACATATAATCTATTGGGTCATGCTTTGCGTAAGGCAGTGAGTGTGATAGCTCGTCAGCAGGGGCGGGGGCTGACAGAAATTGCTGATGAAGCCGGTGCGCCAATTCTCAAGAGTTCCAGCTTAAAAACTGCCTTAGACTTAAACTGGGATGATCCAATCGAGCGTCAAAACGCACTTTCAATTATCCTAAACAGCTTAGATTCTGTAGAAGAATGGATGCAAGGCCAGTCCGATTGTGATGAAATTGAAGTGGCCCAAGAAACTCTGGATATTGCTCGATTCATTGAATCCCAAAATGTGACTTTAGACTCTCAAGGATCTCCTATTCTCACCAAAGGGGTGGCCAAAGACCGTCGCATTTCTATTGAAGACCCAGATATGCGGCATGGACGGAAAAGCCGGTCTAAGAAAATAGATGGGTATAAACGTCACGTCCTCAAAGATTTAGATATAGGTGTAGTTCGGGCTGTGGCTTTGACGAAAGCAAATACTCCAGAATCTGCTGCTACGGTTGACCTAGAAAGTGACTTAAGATTCCAAAATCCTCACCTAGCTGAGTTACATATTGACCGAGCTTATTTATCCAGTCATTGGGTCACACAGCGGGATGAGCAATTAAAAATATTTTGTAAGGCGTGGCCGGTCAGAAATTCTGGCAGGTTTGATAAAAATGCCTTTTTCCTAGACTGGGATACGCATTTAATTAGCTGCCCAAATCAGGTAAGTATCCCATTTGAACCCGGAAAAGTTGTTCATTTTCCTGAGAGTGAATGTGCAATTTGTCCTCTGAGGGAAGACTGTACGAACAGTAAAAAAGGACGCAGTATATCAATTCATGCTGATGAAGCCTTAATGCAAGAGTTGCGAGCGCGTCAATCCACTACTATTGGTCGTCAAGAATTGAGAGAGCGTACTACAGTTGAACATTCTTTAGCTCATATTGGTCATTGGCAGGGGAATCGTGCCCGCTATATTGGACAACGTAAAAATCTCTTCGATCTACGCCGAGTCGCTGTTGTCCATAACCTTCATGTCATTGCTCGAATGGGTAAGGTTCTGCCAATTAAACCGAGCATAGAGTCGAACTCATTGACCGGGTAACTGCATACAGCCTTTTTCTTGTCAATACCTAATACTGAACCGACGCTCTAGGAAAAAGGAATTTTTATCAAACCGTCCAGAATTTTTGACCGGCCACGCCTTACAAAATATCTGTAATTTATC
>NZ_JAUBSF010000007.1:25481-139662 GCF_036704615.1 Microcoleus sp. K4-B3 | reverse complement strand
AGTTTTTGAGCAACAGCTTGCCTTCTGTTAAAAGGCAGCTACTTTTAGCTGTGACCATTTTTTAGTCTAAACTCCAGTTAATTAAATCCGTTAAATTTGTTAAATCCGCCTTGCGAATCCGTTGTCGAAGTTTCTTCTAAACATTTAACCACTCCAGGAGTACCCTGGGCGCTGGTAACAAAATCATTAACAAAAGCCCGATCGCCAGCAACCCCAAAAAATCCCGCCGATTATCCAATTCGCTGACATCATTCAAGGCCGGTTCGTCGTTTAGTGGCGTCAAAAACAAAATAATCGCCCACAGCAGCAAACCCTGTTCCAAAAAAGAAAGCAGCAGCATACAAAGTCTAGCAACTTGCCCGATCGCCATACTCGCTCGCTGGCCGAACATCGCGTGTACGATGTGCCCGCCATCGAGTTGTCCCACGGGCATCAAATTAAACGCCGTCACTATCAAACCCAAATAACCCGCCACCGCTACCGGATGCAAATCGATCGCAGTTTCCGCATTCAAAGCACCGCCCAAGGTTAACTTGCTCAAGAGAGTCATCAGCAGCGAAAAATTGGGTTTGAAAGACTCAAAATTTAACATTCCCGACTTGTCAGAAAGCGGTACAATTGTCGAATGATCCAAACCCCAAATTAATAATGGCACTGTCGCAACTAAACCCGCAAGGGGCCCGGCAATGCTAACATCAAATAAAGCTCGGCGGTTGGGAATTGGGCTCCGTATTTGAATGAAGGCGCCAAAAGTTCCCAAGAAAAAAGGAATCGGAATAAAATAAGGCAGAGTCGTGCGAATTTTGTAAAATTGGGCAGCTAAATAGTGGCCGGATTCGTGAATTCCCAAAATTGTAATGAGAGCCAGCGAGTAGGGCAAACCCTGGAGCAATAGTGACGGGTTGGACTGCAAAGCTTGTTCAGTAACTCCGGCCATTCGCGCCCCGACAAGCGTAGTCGTAAACACCGCGATCAAAACCAAAGCTAATGCGAAAAACGGCCGGGTTACAGATTCGGTTTTGACAGGAGTTTCCCCTGATTGGTGGCTGGGATTGGGAACTATGGCAAAAAAAGGTTGACCGCTCAAGCTGTTTTGAAATACTACTAAAAAGCGATCGCCAAAAAGCCTCTCCACATTCTCCCGAATTGCCTGATAAGCAGTCTCCGGGTTCGTGCGTAACTGCCCGCGACAAATTACAGCCTGCGGCCGAAATTCCAAATCTCGCAAAAAGTAAATTGACCAAGGAAAACAATCGCGCAAACTCGCTTCTTCTTCTTGGTTGATCGGGCGCACGGGCGGTTTTGGCTTTGCAGGTTCAGTCGCAGAGTCTGCTACCTGCTCAGCAGTTTCGTCGGTAATTTTCTTGCGCCCCAACTGTACCAAAAACCAATACAAAAAAGGGCAAACCAGAAAAGGTATAATTACTAACTCCGGCGGTACTGTTTTGCTCGTACCGTTAACTAAAACCCAACCGCTCCAAATCAACGGCGGCGCCATCATTACCAGCCACAGCAGCCATACCGGAGTTCGGGTGATGCGGCTGATGCCGTTTTGCAACAAGTAGTACGAGATCAGCCCCAATACGAACAACCATAGTAAAAACAACATAATATTTATCCCATTCCCTTCTGAAATACTTCCTTGAAACAACAGAGTTCAGTCTCCAAACAGCCCAGACCCGTGCTGGACAATATCTTTGCTTTCCCGCCTAACCGGGATACCCTGGGTGCAACAGCTTATTTCATTGTAGAAAACGAATCGAACATCCTGGTGGATTGTCCCGCTTGGGATGAGATTAACCAAACCTTTTTGCTCGCGCGCGGCGGTGTGCGACTGCTGTTTCTCACCCACCGCGGCGCTATCGGCAAGGCGCGGGAGATTCAGGAAGCCACGGGGTGCGATATCCTGATTCAAGAGCAGGAAGCTTATTTGCTGCCGGGATTGAAGGTGACGGTTTTTGAGCGAGAATTTGCTGTGAGCGATCGAATAAAAGCATTTTGGACTCCAGGCCATTCTCCAGGTTCGTCTTGCCTTTATGATAGTGGCAGCGGCGGAGTGCTGTTTTCGGGCAGACACTTGCTCCCCAACCGAGAAGGTGCCCCAGTACCGCTATTGACGGCAAAAACTTTTCACTGGTCCCGGCAAATTAACAGCGTTAAGTCAATTATCGATCGATTTTCGCCCTCCACTCTGCAATATATTTGCCCCGCTGCCAATACTGGTTTTTTGCGCTCCAAAGGATCGATCGCTCGAGCTTTTGAGCAATTAACCAACCTGGATTTAGCCGTTTGTTTGCAGTCGAAACCCGGCCCCTAAATCTATGCTGCAAAATCAAAAAATGGTTTGACGCGCTAATTATAGCGATAAGGTGCGCACTACATTATTCTTCAGTCTCTTAGAGACGGGCGAAACTTTGTATAGTGGCGGTTACAACCGCCGATTCTTATGGAAAAAACCGAAAAACAAAAAATGCTCGCCGGCGAATTGTATTTAGCTGCGGACGAGCAATTGATTTCAGAGCGCCTGCGAGCCCGCCGCCTCGCCAGAACCTACAATTCTACCCGCGAAGACGAACCAGACAAACGGTTAGAAATTATCGCGGAATTGTTCGGTGCAGTCGGGCCGAAAGTTGAAATCGAGCCACCTTTTTACTGCGACTACGGCAGCCATATTTATGCTGGAAACGGATTGTATATGAATTTTGGCTGCGTGATTCTCGACTGCAATCGAGTTAGCATCGGCGAGAATTTACTGTGCGGGCCCAACGTCCAAATTTACACCGCTCTTCACCCCACAGACCCGGAAATTAGAGTTTCTGGCCTAGAACTCGCCGCTGAAATTAAAATTGGCAATAATGTTTGGATTGGCGGCGGCAGTATTATTTGTCCGGGAGTCACTATTGGCGACAATAGCACGATCGGTGCAGGCAGTGTCGTTGTCAAAGATATTCCCGCAAACGTCGTGGCGGCGGGGAATCCTTGCCGAATCATCCGGCATCTACCTTGATGTGGTACGATCGACACAATCGTGCGATCGGCTCTTCGGAGCTTAACCCAACAATTTTAGATATTAGAACAGCAGATTTGAGATTTTCCACGTAAAATCCCCGAAAAAAACCGTGGAAGAAATCTCAAATCTCAAATCTAAAATCGCTTAATTTCTCGTTCCCGGTTTCCACACTACCAAGCTTTTCTTATGACGACTGCAACAGTTTATCCCAACGCTCCCGATCTCTGCACCGACGACTACATAGCAGTCGGTGTAGCTACCTGCTTCATCAAAGAAGAAGGCGAAGTTTTTGAAGTGCAAGTAATCGAAGCTATTCCCTCAGCAGCTTTGGAAGCAATTGTCAAGGGAATTCCCACATCCTATTTAATGGCTTGCGGGACGACTTTGGGAGCAGTGCTCGATGGCGAATCACCCAAAATGTTGCCAGAATTCCCGACATCAGCTCAGTTTAGCGAAGAATTTGGCTTTCGGGCGATCTCCGCTGCCCGCACATACAAAATCCGCCCCCAAGCTCAACTTCACATTCCCTTGGGAACCGTTCGCAACGACTTTACTTATTCCTTAGAACGCAAAAGAGTCCTCAACTCCGAGCGCGTTATTCGCACTGAAGACAATGTGAAACAACACGAACACACTCACAAGGTTCTTTAAACAAATCGCGCAACTGAGGCTATTTAGCAGCGCCTCAGTCAGCGGATGCAGGGAAAATAGTTTTGAGTTTTGAGATGTGAATTAAAAATTTAAAAAGCTGTTCATTCATTAATGAGGGAAAAGCTTTTAATATTTCAATATTAAGACCAACCCCAAACATCTCAAAGTAGGGTGTACCGCTGTGTGTGCACCTTACCTCATAACACAAACGCCGAACATCTCAACGTAGAATGATGCCTGCGCACATCACCTAATTAACATAAATTATTAAGGAGTGTTAAGAAAACTCTTAAATTGTTGATTAAATCTTCTAAATAAGGAAAAATATAGTAACATTTTTTATGGCAGTTTAACAGTGTGAACCCGCCGGCGGGAAAAATTCCAAAATCCCCGCAATTATTCAATGCTAGTAGTTTCAGACTATTGGCAGGCTGGGACTACATCGCAGGTGAGCTGAGGATTTCAATCTCACAAATTAGTCAAACAATGGGAAGCTTTGCGAGAGTTAAGTGGTGGAAATTAACTCGACTATTGCCAGCGGGATTTAAGGGCGAATACCATTTTCCCTACAAAACTGCGCTGTTACTTTGGGGCGTAACAATTCTGGCAGCTAGCATCACTGGTTGTATCAGCTATCAAAGCGTTCGCCGCTTGATTATCAACAATTTAGAGCGAAATGCTTTGCTAGAAGTTAGGGAGCGCGGGAACAATATCGATCGGTGGCTCGGCACTAGAAAGGCTGAGATCCAAATCCTCGCCCACACTCTTCCCGTTCGTTCGATGAAGTGGTCAGTGGCAGAGCCTTATTTAAAATCCGAAGTAATTCGACTGGAAAAATTCCAGCATTTCGCATTAATCGCTCCCGACGGTTCTTATTTCACCACAAAAGTCGGCAGAGCCTTGATTAATGTCAGGGACCGCCAACACTTCAAAAAGGCAATGGCTGGGGAAGTCTATGTTTCAGATCCTACCATTTCTCGCACGCTCAAAAAACAAATTATTGTTCCGATTTCGGCTCCGGTGTGGTCAAATTCGGTAAATTCTCTTTATAAAACAGCAGAAAAGCCGATCGGAGTAATGAACGGGGTCATTAGCATCGACCGAATTGCCGAAGTAGTAGGAAAGCTGGAATACGGGCCAGGAACTTACGCTTTTGTTCTCAATTCTCAAGGAGTGCCGATTGTCCATCCCAACGCTGGGTTAATCGGAAATATCGACAAGCCGGCTCCCAGTCTTTTAGAGTCTGCAGATGCTAATTTGGCGAATGTAGCCCGGGAGATGGTTTATCAAAAAACTGGCATTTTGCTGACTAAAATCAACGACACCAGAGTTTATGTTGCCTATCTTCCTTTAGAACAAGCTGAATGGTCGATCGCCCTCGTAATTCCCCGCGACAATCTCGAAAAACAACTGCTCCCCTTCAATCTACTAGCAGTAGCTGCGGCCCTACTTGCAGCCGCAGCTATTTTCGCAGCAATTGCCGCACTCAAGCTGTTTGCCCTAAATTGCAGCCGCACTCGCACAGAAGCCCTTCTCCACCGCTTGACTGGCCGCATTCGCGCTTGTTTGCACCTCGATCGCATCCTCCAAACTACAGTAGACGAACTCGGTACTTTGCTGAAGCTCGATCGAGCAATTTTCGGATGGTACGATCCCCGACAAGATACTTTAGAATTTGGCTGGGAATATTGCCGGGAAGGTTTGCCCGGGCGCTTGGGAATCTTCGGCGTTCCAGGAGGGCCCTCTGGAGATTTAGCTGCACGCCTTCACCGCTGCGAAACGATACTGCTATATAAAACCGTCGCCGCTGATAGCGGAACGTCTCAGGAACACGCCTATATCGAACTAACAAACAGCCACTACGCAGCAGTACCCGTACTGACTCAGACTAATCGGCTCGGATATCTGTTCGCCTGTGCAAACCGGCGGTTTGCGACTCCCGACGAGGTGGAAGTTTTGGAAGCAATTGCAGACTCGCTGGCGATCGCCATTTCCCAATCCCAACTCCACGGGCAAAGTCAAGAAGATCTCAAACTTTTGGAAGAAGTATTAGCCAAACTCAGAAGAAATGAAGAGCATTTAGTAGAAAGCGAAAAAATGGCTATTGTCGGTCAACTAGCAGCCGAAGTTGCCCAAGAAATTAATAACCCGATTAACTTTATTTACGGCCGCCTGATTCACCTCAACGATTATATCAAAGATTTGCTTAATATAATTCGCCTCTATCGCGAACAATATCCCGAACCTGTGCCGCGAATTGCCAAAGAAATAAAGGCTGGCGACATAGATTTTATTAGCCAAGAGTTGCCGCAAACTCTCAATCTTTTGAAAATAGGAACCGATCGCATTCGCCAAATAGTCCTTGCTTTGTGGAAATTTTCGCTTCCTGACGAAGCCAACAAAGTACACGCCAACCTTAATGAAAGCATCGAAAATATTTTGCTGTTGCTAGCGAGCCGGCTGGAACAAAAAATATTAGTAGTCAAGGAGTACAACAACCTGCCGCCAATTTTGTGTTATCCCGGTCAACTGAGCCAGGTATTCGCGAGTCTCCTGAGCAATGCCATTGATGCTGTTAACAGTATTGAAAACTCTGCTCAAATTATTACAATTAAAACAAATATTGTCGAAGATTCTCCAGGCAGGTGTATTGCAGTATCGATCGCCCACAACGGGTCCCGAATTCCGCCGGAAATTCAACACAGAATATTTGACCAGTTTGACCATACTAAATTATTTAATAAGTTTACAGGATTGGATCTGTCGGTTTGCTATAAAATTATTGTAGAATTGCACGGCGGCAGCCTTAAAGTTGAATCTCCGGTTCAATCTCAAACTGGGGGCGGTGCTGAGTTTATAGTAAAATTGCCGATCGTTTAATTGAAAATTTTAACAGTCGATCGAGCATCGTGAATGATGAATGCTGTTGCCTCCCTATTCGTCCGCGTCGGATCGATTTCAATCGGTCAGTTTTTATTTCAATTTATCGAAGCGTTAACTGCTAAGCTGTCGGGCATCTTGCGCTGTATTTTTCGGGGGCGGGACACCCCACCAGAATTTCATCAAACTTGACTGTAAAATTTATATGCGCCTGGGCTTAGTTCAGTCCTGAACGCAAAACCTCTATATTTAGGGTGCTACTTATGGCGATCGGATACACCACTATAAGTAGCACGTAAAACCACTTTTTTGGTCCAGGACTCTAGCTCATAATTGTTCATTATCATACAGATAAGCCCTGAGCTTTTCCACACCGCCAATTATGAAACCAATGTGATTAAAAAATGAATCAAATATGAAAAAATCGCAAGCTTATCAAAATTTAGTGTAAAGTAAAACAGTCAAGAGGAACGCTTTACCTATAACATCAACAATTTACAAAAATGGATGCAGCCACTACCATATTACTTTCCTTGGGACTAGCAGCAGATGCTTTTGCTGTTGCTGTTTCTAGCGGTTTAGCAATCAAACACATGAAGGTCAATAAAGCTTTAAAAATCGCCTTATTTTTCGGAGGTTTTCAAGCTTTAATGCCCGTAATAGGATGGTTAATAGGTCTTAGTTTTAGTTTTTTGATAACACCGATCGACCATTGGATAGCTTTTGGGCTTTTGAGTTTCATTGGCGGTAGAATGATTTACGAATCGCTGCAAACCGAAGAATGCGAGAAAAAGTTTAATCCCTTAGATACGGGGACTTTGATAACGCTGTCAGTGGCGACGAGTATCGATGCCCTCGCAGTTGGCCTCGGATTTGCAGTGCTAAAAACTTCGATCGGCCCTGTCGTTAGTGCGATCGGATTTATTACTTTCTTGGTCGTATTTGCTGGCGTGTTTATCGGTCACAAGTGCGGCAACTTATTTGGAAATAAAATAGAGTTCCTCGGAGGTGTAATTTTAATTGCGATCGGCAGCAATATCTTATTTTCGCATTTAACAGCAGTGTCGGCAGTCATTAGCCATTAGTCATTAGTAATGGGTAATGGGTAATGGATACTCCTTCCAGGCTATGCCTGGGAACACATACCCGAAGGCTGTGCCTCCAATGCCCAATTCCCAAAAAATGCTATAACAGCAATATTGCATTAAAGGATAAAAATTCCGTGCTGAAACTTTACGGCGGAGCCCGCAGCAGGGCATCAATTGTCAAGTGGTATCTAGAAGAAATAGCGGTTCCCTACGAATTCGTCACCCTAGATATGCCAGCAGGGGCACACTTGCAGCCAGAGTATCTCGAAATTAACCCGATCGGCAAAGTACCGGCAATTGTTGACGGAGATTTTAAACTTTGGGAATCCGGTGCAATTCTGCTGTATTTAGCTCAAAAATATGGTAAAATGCCCGAGACTTTGGAGCAGCAAGCTCAAATCGTGCAGTGGGTCATGTTTGCTAATGCCAGCCTCGGCCCGGGAATATTTACAGAAGCAACTCGCGATCGCGAAACTCCCCGCTTGTTAACACCGCTTAATCAAATCTTTGAGAAACAGCCGTTTTTAATGGGTGATGAATTCGGCGTCGCCGATGCAGCAGTGGGGTCAATATTGGCTTACATTCCGATGATGCTAAAACTAGACCTCAGTCCTTATCCGGCTGTTGTAGATTACATCAAGCGGATCTCAGAAAGACCGGCTTTCAAAAGTGCGATCGGCGGTGGCTGAAGCCAGAAAGAAGAACGAAACAAAACTTAATAACTAAAAGCAGGGGCGATTTGTAAATTGCCCCTGCTTTTAATGAAATCAAACTTATCTGAATCCGACAGCCGCCTGCCAAACAAAAGCCAGCAGCAAGAAAAATACGGGAATGACGGGCAAAACATTAACCAAAGGCTCAAAAATCGAATAAGCTTCGGGCAGTTTTGCTAAGAGTAATGCAGCTTCCATGAATCAACCTACCTATCCAACAGAATTTTAATAATTGTCGCATATCTTCACCCAAGGCAATCACGATCGATCGACTCTTGGTGCGAGCCAGCTAGCAAACTCTTCAGTAAATCGATCGGCTAAAATCGCCTCCCGCATCCTCCCAGTAAAGCGAATCAACTCCGTCACATTGTGAAGCGCCAGCAAAGTATACCCCAGCACTTCGTTAGCCCGCGCCAAATGGGCCAGATAAGCCCGACTGAATTTTTGGCAGGTATAACAAGGACAAGACTCATCCAGGGGAGCAAAATCCTCCCGGAACCGAGCATTTTTCAAATTCCAGCGTTCCCCACCCACAAAAGCCGTCCCGTGGCGGCCCAGCCGAGTCGGAATCACGCAGTCAAACATATCTACGCCACTCGCCACAGCCAACGCCATTTCCCGATAAGTCCCAATCCCCATCAAATAACGCGGTTTATTTGCCGGCAACAGGGGCGCCGTCACCCTCACAATCTCTGCGATCAAATCCCCCGATTCCCCGACACTAACCCCGCCGATCGCGTAACCGGGCAAATCCAAATCTACTAACTGGTTCGCCGCGCGCGATCGCAAATCGGGGAAAACACCCCCCTGCACAATGCCGAACAAAGCTTGATCTGGGCGCGAGTGAGCTTGAATGCAGCGTTGCAGCCAGCGGTAAGTGCGATTTGTTGCCGCCTCCACCTCCTCCCGCGTAGCGGGGTAAGGGGGACACTCGTCAAAGGCCATAATCACATCGGCCCCCAACTGATTCTGAATTTCGATCGATCGTTCCGGCGTCAAATTAATCCTGCGGCCATCGCGGGGAGACCGAAAAGTCACCCCATCATCAGTAATCTGGCGCATTTGGCTCAAGCTAAACACCTGAAAGCCGCCCGAATCCGTCAGAATCGGGCCCGGCCAAGCCATGAATTTATGCAATCCGCCGGCGCCTGCGACAATCGCTTCCCCCGGCTGCAAATGCAAGTGATAAGTATTTGCCAAAACCATTTGAGAACCCGCCGCCTCAAGATGTGCTGGTGTCAAAGTTTTGACATTAGCTAGCGTCCCCACTGGCATAAATTTAGGCGTTTCCACAACACCGTGGGGAGTGGAAAAAACCCCTGCACGCGCTTGAGTATGGCTGCAATTAGCCTGACATTTAAAAGAAAATCCCGTGTTGTCTTCAGTCATTAGTCCCCGACGATCGTTAACCGCTACTCGGCCGTCCGTGTTATCTAATCTATTGTTGATGACATCGCGACAAAAAACTCATGACCCCGCCCAAAAACGGATACAAGTTTCCGACAATCGTCGTGGAGGGCAAAAAATTTTAGACCTTAGTTCTAACTCCCAGATTCAATGCTGCAAGTAAATCTAAAATCTAAAATCTAAAATCGACTGACTGACGATTAAAAGGGGGAATCGTCCTCATCCAATGGCAGATCCCAGTTGCCTGAGAGTACCTGATCGACAACCGCATCCAAAGCCGCAGCATTTAAATTCCGGGCGACTTGCTCTTGCAAAGGATTGGAGAGGGGAATTAACCGCAACTGCCGTCCATCTTGAATCAGGTCAAAATAAGCACCATCTTCAGAGGACTGTTTCAGTTCGAGGTAATCAAAACTATACACGTTCAAATAAAGCGCATGGTTGGCAATCAGGGTAGAACGATGGGGGTTGGCGAAGACTTCGAGCACATACCCTTCCCCTTCGCTGTAAATCTTGCCATCTTGTATGTGAAGGTAGCGGACACGTCCTAAATCAAACAGCAATCTTTTGATATCGCTTTTGTTGACGACAATGCCTGTATCGATGATGCAAGGAGCAACTACCCTGTTATTCAATTGGTCGTGACTCATGGAGTAAAAGCCTCTGTTGTAGTATGTTCCCGTCTTGGAAATCAGGGAGTTAGCTAGAATTCTTGGGAAGGGAAACGCGGATCTTGAGTTTAGTCATTTTAGATAGGGAGCTTCGGGATCGCTGTCGACACAGGTTTTCCGGGGAAAAGAACTCGGACAGGAGGAATGCCCGATCCAAAGGACTAGGGTGTTACAGCTCCAATTCTGGCACACGCTAAGGGATTGACAACTGCATACGAGATGAAAAACTTTCTATTTTATGGTGGATGATAAATTGGTTCGGTCTACAATCAACTTTTTCCGGAATCAAGGCGCTGCCATCGCAGCCGCAGTCGCTTTTTATACTTGTTTGCCGGTACCGATGTCTTGGACTTTGGAGTTTCGGGGCATTGCTCGCTTGGCACCGGCGATCGGGCTTTTGATTGGGGGGATGCTGGGACTGGCGGATGTTGGGTTGCAGTTGTTGGGAATGCCTGCTCTGACTCGATCGGCCTTAGTGGTAGTGTTGGGCATCGCCGTTACTGGCGGGCTGCACCTAGACGGGGCTATGGACGCGGCAGACGGGCTGGCTGTACCAGACCCGGTGCGCAGGCTAGAAGTCATGCGAGACAGCGTTACAGGGGCCTTTGGAGCGATGGCTGCGATCGCGATCGTGCTGCTGAAAACTGCCGCTCTCTCGGACTTGAATAACTATCGGTGGCTGGCTTTGATGGGTGTCGCCGGTTGGGGGAGGTGGGGCCAACTGGTGGCGATCGCCCGGTATCCTTATCTCCGGGCTGAGGGTAAGGGAGCTTTTCACAAAGAATCGATTTATTCTCCTTTTGATTTTATCCCAGGGGTGCTGTTGCTGCTGAGTTTGAGCGTGGTGCAAGTTGTCTTGGAGGGCGATCGGTGGCTGTTGGCGGTGGGGATGGCTTTGGGGGGAAGTGCGATCGGAATTTTTGCCGGAGCCTGGTTTAACCACCGTTTGGGCGGCCACACGGGCGATACTTACGGTGCTGTAGTAGAG
Organism: Microcoleus sp. K4-B3; assembly: GCF_036704615.1. Lineage (NCBI taxonomy): Bacteria > Bacillati > Cyanobacteriota > Cyanophyceae > Oscillatoriales > Microcoleaceae > Microcoleus > Microcoleus sp. K4-B3. The sequence goes on along the minus strand of NZ_JAUBSF010000007.1, from coordinate 128,254 downwards.
TGGACGGAGGCTTTATTGCTGTGTCTTTTAGCGGCTTTGGAAGGGTGAATTTAGGGGAACATCCCCTGAGTGCAAATATATCGGTAGGGGCGAAGCATTCCGGCAGTAAATCTCTGCAAAAAACCAATAAATTTAGGACTTACGCATATAGCAGTCCTAAATCATTCGTGAATAACAAGATCCCCGACTTCTTTGAGAAGTCGGGGATCTGAGCCTCTCGATTTTGACAACTCCTGCAAGGATTGCTATAGATCCCAGAAAGCAGGTTTTTTTACGGAAATACCTCGTTTGTACTCGTAGATTTGGTAAAAAACCCGGTTTATTTGTCGAAGTGCGTAAGTCCAGAAATTATTAGCCGGAATGCTTCGCCCCTACTGCTGGAAATTATTGACAATTCATTTCCCCAGCCCGATCGACCGCAGCCTGCAATTGTTCCCCCAGTACCCGAACGTGAGGCTCTTTTAACATCCCCAAGTGGTCGCTGGGAATGTCGTAAACCTCTATTCCTCGACTCACTACCTCGCCCCAACCCAATTCGCGATCGGCACCAAACGCGGCGGCACTCTCAACTGCCTTGAAAACAGAAGCCCGACCCGGATAAACTCCCGCTACATAATGTCTCAATGCCTCATTATTTAATTCCCCATGAGAGAAGTTTTCCAAATAAATTGGCAAGGGACGCCCGATCGCCCCGTACAACTTGCACAAAATTCTCCAATGAATATAAGTGAGATCCTGGATTTTTCCCATCAGATTGCTCTTCACTTTCTTCATAAATAAAGCAGGCGTGAGCCGTAAAACTTTCATCCCGCGTTGATTCTTCTTAATCTCAGACAAATTTTTGAAAGTAGCCGGCCCGTAAGTGTCCAACAATCCCAGCAAAGCTACTTTCTCACCTAGATCGTGAAGTTGCCGAGCCATCTCAAAAGCTACCGTCCCCCCAAAAGATACTCCTAACAAAAAATAAGGGCCGTGCGGCTGAAAAGTTTGCATTTCTTTTATGTAATAAGCTGCCAATTCCTCAACTCGATTGGGGGGAGCCAATTTTTCATCCATAATCTGGGTTGACAGTCCCAAAACAGGCTGCGATCGATCGATATAATTCATTAAAGGACGGTAAAATTCCAATCCTCTGCCGAGCACGTGGATGCAGAACAGAGGCGGTTTGTAACTTCCTGTTCCCGGTTGAATCACGACCATTGACGGAGAAGGTGACGACCATTCCGGTTCGCGGAGAATGTTAGCCAATTGCTCAACTGTTGGCGATTGGAAAATAGCAGACAGCGGCAGCTTTTTGTCGAAGACTTTCTCAATTTCCGCTAACAGGCGGGCTGCTAGCAGGGAATGTCCTCCCACCTCGAAGAAATTGTCCCTGATTCCCATTGAATTGATGCCTAAAACTTTTTCCCAAATTTTTGTCACTTGGAATTCAAACTTGTCGCGGGGGGAAACAGCAATTGTTTCATTGGGCGCCGCGCCGCTAGATTGCCACTTTTGAGTTGCCAAAGCGCGGCGGTCTACTTTGCCGTTGGGGTTTAAGGGCAAAGCGTCGAGGAACACAAACCCAGCAGGTATCATGTAGTCTGGCAGTCTTTCTTGCAGGAAAATGCGCAGGGTACCGGCTGCGAGAATTTGACCTGGGCGGGAAACTGCATAAGCTGCGAGACATTTGTTGCCCGAAGCATCTAACTGAACTGCGATCGCCGCTTGGCTGACATCTGGATGTCCGGCGAGCACAGCCTCAATTTCTCCCACTTCGATGCGGAAGCCGCGAATCTTTACCTGATTGTCGGTCCGTCCGAGGTACTCGATGTTACCGTCACTCAGGTAGCGGGCTAAATCCCCTGTTTTATAAAGGCGATTTGATTTGGGATGATTAGATGCTTCTTGGCTTTGGGCAATCTCTAGTTTCTCACCAGCATTCCCCAATCTAAAATCTAAAATCGGCAATCTAAAATCGTTGAAGGGATTCGGAATGAACCTTTGGGCTGTCAAATCGGGGCGGTTGAGGTAGCCTCTGGCCAAGCCTGCGCCGCCTGCATACAATTCCCCCGGAACGCCGATCGGCACTGGCTGCAAATGCCGATCGAGTATGTAAACTTGAGTATTGGCGATCGCCCGCCCGATTGGAACGGAATTGCCAATTTGACTGGCAGAGTCGATCGGCGCGCAGCAAGTAAAAGTCGTATTTTCGGTCGGCCCGTAACCGTTAATTAATTTGCAGTTTGGAACTTCTCGCAGCAACTTCTGGACGTGGGGAACAGATAAAACGTCACCGCCTGCCAACAGTTGGCGCACACCCTTTAAATCCTCAATGCGATCGTCCACCATCAAGTGAAACAGTCCGGCTGTCAGCCACAAAATTGTCACATTGTATAAGCGAATCGCCTCTCCCAACTCTGCCAAAGAAGGGCTGCCGGGAGGGAATACCGCCAGTTGCGCCCCGTTGAGCAGCGCTCCCCAAATTTCCAAAGTCGAGGCGTCGAAGGAAATCGGAGCAAGTTGCAGGAAGACTTCTGCTGCGGTGAGGCTGGCGAAATTAGTTTCTTTGACTAACCGCACTACGCCCCGGTGGACGACGCAAACGCCTTTGGGCTTGCCTGTCGAACCAGAAGTATACATTACATAAGCTAGATTGTCGGCATTAGCGAGACTGGCTGGGTTGATCTCACTTTGTGCGTCTATTTCCTGCTGCGCCGCATCCAGACAAATTACTTTTGCTCCGCAGTCGGGAAGTTTTTCTACTAGGTTCTGTTGAGTCAAAAGCACCGATATTTGGGCGTCTGACAGCATGAAATCCAGCCGCTCTTTGGGATAAGCGGGGTCTAAGGGCAAGTAAGCCGAGCCGGCTTTGAGAACAGCTAAAAGCGAGACGATCGCATCCATAGATCGATCCAAACAAATGCCCACTAAAACTTCCGGGCCAGCCCCCAAAGTTTGCAAGTAATGTGCGAGTTGATTGGCGCGACAATTTAGCTGTTGGTAGGTTAGCTGTTGCTCTCCAAAAACTACGGCTACAGCGTCGGGAGTTTGTTCTGCTTGAACTTCAAATAGTTGGTGAATGCAGGCTGATTCGGGATAATTTGTTTGAGTGTTATTCCATTCAACTAATAGCTGTTCCCGTTCCGCTGCCGTCAAAATTGGCAAGTTTTTCAGCGGTTGCTCTGGATTAGCAACTATCCCCTCTAACAGCACCTCAAATTCAGCCATGCGGCGGCGGATTGTCGCAGCATCAAATAAGTTGGTATTGTACTGGCACTCCAGCACGAGTTTGTTTTTTGTTTCGCTGGCATTCACTGCCCATTCAAAGTTTTCCGAAGTTCTCGGATTCGAGAAGACTTCAGCTTCAAAACCGTCAAAATTAAGTTGCTCTTCTGTAAGCTGTACGTCCAGATTAAAAGTTACAGGCACTAGCGGAATGCGGCTGAAGTCCCGAGGCACTGCTAGTTTTTTTACCAAAGTACCGAAGGTAATCTGCTGGCAGTCGAGAGCATCTAAAATTGCCGTGCGGCGCGATCGCAAATAATCTCTAAAAGATTGTTCCTCGTTAATGCGGGTGCGCAGCGGCAACAAGCTCACGCAGTGTCCGGCAAGCTTGTCTTTTCCCCCAACAAGTTGTCCCGCCGCCGGCATTCCGACAACCAAATCCTCTTGCCCGCACAAGCGGTACATAAAAGCTTCAAATGCAGCAAAGAGAGTTGTAAAAAAACTGCACCCTGCTTTTTTTCCCAGGCGTTTGAGGTTAGCAACCAAATCTGGATTGAGTTCCCAATCTTCCCGCGAACCCTGGTAAGTTCTCAAAGCAGGTCGCGCTCTGTCTGTCGGCAAATCTAGCACCGGAATTGTGCCGGAAAACTGTTCTAACCAATACTTTTCAGCCTCAATAATTTCGGTAGTTGTTGAATTTTCTTCTTGTGAAATTGCGTATTCTATAAAACTTTCTGGCTGTGGAAGATTGGCAGCTAACCCTTGCTTTTTGGCAGAATAAATTGCGCCTAAATCCGGGAATATTATGCCCCAAGACCAGCCATCGCAAATGATGTGGTGGCCGGTGAGAATAACGATGTGTTCCTGCTCTTGCAGCTTAATAATTTGACTGCGAAACAGCGGCCCGCGCACTAGATTGAAAGGTCGATCGACTTCTTGACGGCGCAAATGTGCTAATTTCGATTCGCGATCGCGATCGTCCACAATTGACAAGTCGATCGCCGGAATGTCGAGTTCGATCGACGACGCAATACAAAGAGTCGATCCGTCAGGGCTAAATGTTGTCCGCAGCGCCTCGTGCCGCTGGACTAATTCCTGAATGGAAAATCGGAGAGATTCAATGTCGAGGTTTCCTTGCAACCGCAGACACATCGACTCGTTATAAGCGCAATTTGCCTCGTCTCCCATTTGCACAGCAATCCAGATTTCCTTTTGCGATTCCGTCGCGGGTACGCAAGCAAAAAGTTCTCCGCCGGCGAAAGGATCGAAGTCTACAGCAGTTAGTTTTGGTTGTAAATCTGCGGCTATTTTCATCGGCTATTAACAGTAGTGCAGCTAAATAAATTTAAGTGAGAGATGTAGGGGGTACGGCAAGGGGCGACAAAGCAGGGAGACAACCTATTGTTTTATGCCCAAATGCTTCACCCTCCAACCAAGCGAGGAAAGCGTAACCCTTACATCTATCAAATCAAACGGTTTGAGATTATTTGTTGGAGATGTCTAATGAACTCAAATGTATTACTCCGTTCCCATCAATCTTTCGCGAGCACTCAGCAAAGCACCTGCACCCGTCAGATAAGCATTAATCATCTTGGCTTTGACCGAATTGTTGCCTCTGGGGATGCAACATTCGTTCGTAAAAAATTTCCAATTTGATTCGCAAAGTTGGTCAAATGCTACGGAAATTGTTAAAGTCAGCGACCTTGCCGTGTGATACCAGCCGCAGGGAATAAATAGCGTTTCACCTGCTGAAATTGTAATAGTTGTGGGCGTAGCTTCAGCCAAAAGCGGATATTTTTTTAAGTCGGGATTGTGATGGTTTTCAATCTCAGATAGCCAAGGAGAACCTGGTTTTGGGTAAAGATACTTTTGCTGCTCCGGCGGAAACATTGTAAATTCTTTTTCCCCATAAATTTGATTGATATACGCATAAAGCCCGAGAAAATCGTAGTGCAAATAAGGAAATTGTCCGCCCGGCCCGCCGAAGAATATTTCTAAGTCGTACAAATCATTGAGCAGCATCTTTGGGATTAAGCTGCTGTGCGTGCGATCGGGTGTGGCAATACTCGGTCTGGGAGAAATATCGGGTTCTAAATCGGCAAAATCTTTGCGAACATTTAGTTTGAAAGGATAGGGAGCCGGATTCTCTTTTGTGGAATTCTTGAGCAAATCGAACAATTTGTTGAGCGTGTAAATGTTACCACCTATTTCAATTTCTCGCTCGCCAAATTTTTCTTGAAAATACTCCGGCGTAAATTTCGTTTTGGCAGGCCAATCTTTTGATAAATCGGTGAAAATAACTGGTTTGCCGGGATTGCGGTACTCGTTGACAAATTCTTGGTGGGTCAGACCTGTGCGGCGGTCTACTTGAATAGTTTTTGCTGTTTGGAGCATTTTGATTTTTCCTGTGTTTGTTAGTGGAAATTCATTGCCGATTTGAAGAGATTTATCGTGTTCGTGGGGCGGGTTTCTGAGATTGTTGGTCTGAGGCAATTATTGTGGGTCAAACCCGCTCCTACAGGTAGATTGAGATTTACCATTGGGTGGGGGCGGGTTTGCGAGATTATTTGTCTTACCCATAGATGGTTTGTAAAACCGCCCCTACAGGATTTAATTACCAACGCTAAACGTCAATTTGATAAACTATCTCCTACTTGTAAATGTTTTCCTGGACGCTCTGGATCTGCTATGTACCAAGCTGGATTGCCATTAGGATCTCGCCCTAATTTGGCACCGGGTACGGGAGAATTGTTTGCGAAAGCAATTGACGATTTTGATCCCCCATTTGTATTGCCATTCTTGTTAAAATCAAGAACCTTAATATAGCCACCAGACGGAGCGGCCAAAAATCCGGCTGACTGCAATTCGGCAATGCTGTTTTTAAATGCTTCCTTGGCAAAAGCAAGATCTGCGTCGGAATGGGCTAGGGTCAGAAAACACGGGCGGTGATCCCAAATGTGAATTCCTTTTTCCCGCAGCGAGTAAAACAGCAGTTCTCCATGAGTAAAATCTTGCGGGTAGGTGATTTTGAACAGGGAACCGAAGTTTTTAACTGTGAAAGGTGCTTGCTCTCGATCGAACATGGCGTTCAATTCTGCAACGAATTTGTCTGTTTTGGCATTGAGTTCGCGCTGCAATGAAGGCCCGCCCCGTTTCAAATATTCTAGGGATGCCTTGGCGGCTGCTAAAGTCAGGGGATGGCGCACAAAAGTCCCTGCAAAATAAGTGACGCCTACTTCCGGGAACGAGTCGTCGCCGAACTGCCAAAAACCGCCGTCTAAAGCGTCCATCCAGGCGGATTTGCCCGCGATTACCCCGATCGACATCCCGCCGCCGACGACTTTGCCGTAGGTGCCGATATCCGCTTGTACGCCGAAATATTCTTGGGCCCCGCCCGGTGCAACTCGGAATCCGGTAATCACTTCGTCCATAATGAAAGCGCAACCGGCTTGTTCGGTAATCCGGCGCACTTCGTGGAGGAATTCTCGCGGTTGCCAGTCGGGACGGCGACTTTGTACCGGTTCTACCATGATGGCTGCAAACTCGCCCGCCCGCGCTTTGAGGATTTCCAGGGATTCCGGTTCGCCGTAGTCGAGGATTAGGGTATTGTCAACGGCGGATTGGGGAATGCCCGGTGCTGCGGGGAGCGATCGCAGTTTTTTGGTGCCGCGCACGATCACTTCGTCGAAAATCCCGTGATAGTCTCCGGTAAACATGACGATCGTACTGTTGCCCGTGACGGTGCGGGCCAGGCGCATTGCGCCCAAAACGGCTTCTGAACCGGTGTTGCAGAAGGCGGCGCGATCGTGTTTTGTCATCTCGCACACGAGTTCGGCAACTTCCCCGGCTAGCGGTGTTTGCGGGCCGATTTCATACCCGCGCTGCATTTGGGCTGCGATCGCTTCTGTAATAAATGCAGGCGAATATCCGAAAAAGTTCGACCCGAAACCGTTGGTTAAATCCACGTACTCGTTGCCGTCTTCATCCCAAATTTTAGAACCCGACGAACGCACCGCCACAATTGGATAAACCAACTCTTTCATCGTCCGGTTAAACCCCGAAACTACCCGCGGATCGGCGAGGTGATGGCGGTGAGTCTGAGTGTACTGTTTGGATTTCTGAGTTCGCGCCGTATATCGCTTGATAAATGTTTCTAAATATGCTGATTGCTGCGGAGTTAATCCGTCGCGATCGGATGTGTCGATGCGGGCGGCGGCACCGAACACCTTTTTTGGTTCTGCTGTTGGTTCCGCTGTTGGTGCTGCTGTTGGTGCGATCGCGCTGCCGTTAGTCTGGGATTGCGGGGTATTTTGAGTTGGTGCCGGCGGCTGCGAGGGGGCAGGCACGGGGGCACTGCCCCTACCGTTAGTTGTCGGTGGCGGCTGTGCGGGAACCAAACCAGCGCCGCCCAACAGTTCTAGCTGTCGCGACATAATTTGCAACTGCTGCCCGATCAGGTATTCGAGATTGCCAGACTGTACGGGATTCAAAATTTGAGGCCCAGGGCTGGGTAAGGGCAGATTTACAGGGGCGCTGACTGCAACGGGAGTGGCAATGGGCGCAGGAGGTGCTGCTGTCGGCGCGATCGCCGGTGCGGGTGCGGGTACGGGCGCGGCTTGTTGGACGGCAGGAGTTGCAGGCAAAACCTCCGGCGGCAGAGCACCATCGATAAATTCAGATAAAGTGCCGAGAGTGGGGAAAGTTTCTAATAGCTGGCGAAAGGTAATTTTGATGCTAAATTCTTTTTGCAAATTCAGCGCTACTTGAGTCAAAGACAGAGAATCCAAACCCATTTCTAGAAAAGTTAAATCCTCATCAACACTGGCTAAATCTTCACCGGAAGTTTCTTCTAGGATGTTTTTAATTACAGGGATAAGTCTGTATTTGCGCGCTGCTTGTTTGGTTTCAACCTGTGAATTTGGCATCGGTAATTGATTGTTGACTGTTGACTGTTGACTGTTGACTGTTGATTGTTGGGAATTGGGAATTGGGAATTGGGAATTATCCCACTCTCCCACTCTCCCACTCTCCCACTCTCCCCCTTTCCCACTCTCCCCCTCTGACACTTTTGGTTCGATCCAGAAGCGTTTGCTCTCGAAGGGATAAGTCGGCAAGGGAAGGCGATCGCGCGTTTCCTCTTGATAAAAGCTCTGCCAGTCGATCGATACTCCGCAAAGCCAAAGCTGTCCGGCTGCACTCAACAAAGCCGCCCATTCAGTTTGATTTTCATGGCTGTCGCTGAGGGAAGAAATGGCAACTTGTTTTTTCAAATCTTTGGCTTGTTTGCGAGCTAAAGTAGCAGCCGTTGTTCTCGGCCCGACTTCCAAAAGTATCCGGTTCGGATCTTGCCACAGCTCTTTTATCCCGTCGGCAAAACGCACTGTCGCCCGCAAATGCCGCGCCCAATACATCGGATCTGTTGCTTGTTCCGCTGTTATCCAACTAGCAGTTACAGTAGAAACAAATGGGATAGTTGGCGCTGACAACTGCACTTTTTTGACATATTCGCCGAAAGGTTCGACGATCGAATCCACCATCGGCGAATGAAAAGCGTGGGAAGTGTGCAGTTGTTTGCAGACAACGCTTTCGCTTTCTAGTTGCTGCTGAAAAAGTGCGATCGCCTCCGTCGGCCCGGAAACCACGCACAAATCCGGCGCATTCACCGCCGCCACTGCCAAATCCCCACTCAAGCGCCCCTCGACTTGCGCCGCCGGCAACCGCACCGACAGCATCGAACCTCCCGGCAATTCTTGCATCAAGCGCCCCCTCGCTGCCACCAGCATCAAGGCATCTTCCAGGGAAAACACGCCTGCGATAGTTGCGGCTACAAATTCGCCGATGCTGTGCCCGATCGCACCTTGGGGAGTGACGCCCCAACTCTGCCACAGCTTGGAAAGCGCGTATTCTACGGTAAATATCGCAGGCTGAGTCAAGAAAGTTTGGCGGAGGGATTCGGCGGCTGTCGCTTCATCGCTGCCGGGATACAGGACTTTCCGCAAATCTCGGCCGAGGTGCGGCTGCAAAATTTCGGCGCAGCGATCGACTGTTTCGCGGAATAAAGGCTCGGATTCGTACAAATTCAAGCCCATATTGACGTATTGCGACCCTTGTCCCGGAAACATGAAGATTACTGCCGGATTTCTCGATTCGGTGCAGCGGGTTGCTGTACGCAGCGGTGGCAGGGATTCGAGTATCTCAACGGCATCGGTGCGATCGCTGCAAACGGCGAAACGGCGGTAATTGAAGGCTTGCCGCCCGGTTTGCAGGGTGTAAGCAGCATCGGCGAGATCGATCTCCGGGTTTTGGGCGATGTGCGATCGCAAATTTGCGGTAGCTGCGTCCAAAGCAGATGGAGTTTTCGCCGACAGCAGCAGTAACTGCCGCGGGCGAGAAGGACTTGACGGTTCCAGCGCGGGCGCTTCTTCGAGGACAACGTGAGCGTTGGTGCCGCCGACACCAAACGAACTGACTCCGGCTCTTCTGGGCGTTTTGCCGGCTTTCCATTCCGAGAGTTCGGCGTTGACGTAGAAGGGGCTGTTGGCAAAATCAATGGCTGGATTCGGTTGCTCGAAGTGCAGAGTGGCGGGTATTTGCTGGTGTTTGAGGGCTAAAGCTGTTTTGATCAGCCCTGTGACTCCCGCCGCGGCGATCGTGTGTCCGAAGTTGCTTTTGACGGAGCCGATCGCGCAAAATTGTTTGGCTGCGGTTTTCAGGGAAAAAGCCTGAGTCAGCGCTTCTATTTCGATCGGATCGCCCAGGGGGGTTGCCGTGCCGTGGGTTTCGACGTAGGATATGGTTTCGGGATTCACGTCTGCCATCGCGTGGGCCATCGCGATCGCGTCTGCTTGCCCGTCTACGCTTGGTGCTGCAAAGCTGACTTTGGCTGCCCCGTCGTTATTGAGCCCGACTCCGCGAATTACGGCATAGATTGTATCTCTGTCGGCGATCGCTTCTTCCAAACGCTTGAGTACCAAAGCCCCGGCTGCGTTGCCGAACACGGTTCCTTCAGCTTTGGCGTCGAAAGGTTTGCAGTGTCCGTCGCTGGAGAACATCCCCCCTTCTTGATACAAATAACCGCTATTTTGGGGCACCGTAATTGATATCCCGCCGGCTAGGGCTAAATCGCACTGGTAGCTCATCAAAGCATAAAAAGCTTGACAAACGGCAACTAATGATGTGGAGCAAGCGGTATGTACGCTGACGCTCGGCCCCTTGAGATTCAGCTTGTAGGAGGTGCGGGTAGCAATGTAGTCTTTTTCGTTGGCTACCATCACCTGAAACTCGCCCGCGCGGGAAATTACATCCGATCGTCCGGCGATGTTGTTGGGAAAATAAGTATTGTTGCCCGTGCCGGCGTACACTCCGATCGAGCCGTTGAAGGTATTCGGATCGCAGCCTGCATTTTCTAGGGCGGCCCAAGCTATTTCTAAAAAAACGCGCTGCTGCGGGTCGGTAATTTCGGCTTCGCGGGGGTTCACGCCGAAAAATGCTGCGTCAAAGCGATCGGCCCCGTCAATAATTCCTCTAGCTTTGACGTAATTCGGATTTTGTCTGAGATTGGGGTCAATACTGGGGTCTAGTTCAGCGTCGCCGAACAACGTTGTAGACTCCACTCCGCCGCACAAATTCTGCCACAATTCATCGACACTGGCAGCACCGGGAAAGCGGCCCGCCATGCCAATAATCGCAATCCCGTCAAGTTCTGGGTTTTCTTCGGAATTAGTCATTAAATTAACGTTTTTTGGTAGATTGCTTCTGCCTGTTAAAAGCAGCTTTTTGTCGATCGGCCCTGTCTTGAAATTTGTTGTTGGACGGGCTCGCACTTTGCCCCTGATTTAAATAATTTGCCAATTGGGCGATCGTCGGGTGCTGGAACAATTTCACAACCGCTAAGTCAGTGTGTACCAGAGCCCGAACTTGGACTGCAACTTGCAGCGTCATCAAAGAATTGCCTCCAATCTCGAAGAAATTGTCGTGAATGCCGACGCGATCGAGCTTCAGCAGCTTAGACCAAACACCCGCCAGCAAAAGCTCCAACTCGCTTTGCGGTGCAGCGTAACTCTGGGACTGTTCTTGTCGCTGCGAGTCAGGTGCCGGCAGGGCGCGGCGGTCAATTTTTCCGCTGGGCGTCTTCGGCATCGCCTCAACATTTACAAACACCGCAGGCACCATGTAATCTGGGAGTTGCCCTTGCAGGTAACGGCGGAGGTCGGCTATTGCCAATTGCTCCTCTGGATTCGCCACTATGTATGCAACCAGTCGTTTGTCCCCCGGTGCGTCTTCCCGCGCCAGCACCACAGCTTGTTTGACGGCGCGATGTTTTGCCAGTGCGGTTTCGATTTCTCCCAACTCTATGCGGAAGCCGCGAATTTTGACTTGGCCGTCAATCCGCCCGATGTACTCGATGTTACCGTCGGGCAGGTAGCGAGCTAAATCTCCTGTTTTGTAAAGGCGCTCTTCTTCATCCTCGATCGCGCTTATTTCATTTTGTTTAAAAGGATTAGGAATAAATTTTTCAGCAGTCAAGTCCGGGCGGTTGAGATAGCCCCGGGCCAAACAGATACCCCCGATGTACAGTTCTCCGGGGACGCCGATCGGTACAAACTCACAGTTCCTGTCTAACAAATATATCTGGGTGTTGGCAATAGGGCGGCCGATCGGAGGCAGTGCGGGCCAATCTCCGGGCGGGCCTGCGAGGGTATAAGCTGTAACAACGTGGCTCTCGGAGGGGCCGTATTGATTGTGCAGGGTACAATTTTCTAGCTGCTGAAAGAAACTGGCTATGTAACGGTTGACTTGCAACTGTTCGCCGGCGGTGATTACTTCGCGCAGCGATTTCGGTACTAGCTGATAGGTATCGGCTGCTTCGGCTAAGTGTTGCAGGGCGATAAAAGGGAGAAATAGTCTTTGAATCTTTTGTTTGTCGATTAGCTGCAACAAACTCTGGGCATCTCGCCGGATTTCTTCTGTGATGAAAACGAGGGTGCCGCCGGCACACCAAGTACAGAACATTTCTTGAAACGAGACATCGAAGCTGAGAGATGCAAATTGCAGGGTTTTGGCTGGGCCTTCAAGGGTGGAGTTTTGCAGTTGCCACGCAATTAGGTTGACTAGGGAACGGTGCGGGAGGGGAACTCCTTTGGGTTTGCCTGTGGAACCTGATGTATATATTGTATAAGTTAAATTTTGGGGAGAGACGCTGCTAGCTGGGTTTTCCGTGCTGTGACTGCTGATTGTTTCCCAGTCTGCGTCCAAGCAAACGGCGCGGGCTTGATGCGCGGGCAGCACCGATACTAAGTGAGATTGAGTGAGGATAACGGGAGCTTGGGTGTCGGCTAACATGAAAATCAGCCGTTCTTTGGGGTAGGCCGGATCTAGGGGAACGTAAGCTGCGCCTGCTTTGAGAACGCCTAAAACGGCGATCGCAATTTCTAAGGAACGTTCCATGCAAATAGCTACTAAAACATCGGGCCCGACGCCTAATTGCTGCAAGTAATGAGCTAGTTGATTGGCTTTGGAATTGAGTTCCAGGTAGGTTAGTTGCTGTTGGAGATTTTGGGAAAAAACGGCGGCAATGGCATCGGGCGATCGATCGACTTGTGCTTCAAATAATTGGTGAACGCATTTGTCTTGCGGATAATTTGCTTGAGTTTGATTCCACTCCTGCAACTGAGCAAGTTCGGCTGCTGTCAGCATTGACAATTTGCTGATTTTCTGCTGGGGATTCGCGGCTATACTTTCTAGCAAAGTTTGCAGGTGTGCCAACATTCGGGTAATGGCGATCGGATCGAAGCGCTGGCGATCGCCAGCAATTTTTAGCAGCAGTTCGGTTCCCCCGTATGCGTAAACAGTTAGGGGAAAACTTGTCTGTTCTAAAAGCTGAAATTCTCGGTTTTGCCAGTTGCCACCGAGAGCTTGCAAGGCAGAGTTAATGTGATATTTTTCAACTACTAGCAGGCTTTCAAATAAAGCTCTGCCGCGGGGAATCTCGCTCCATTCTTGAGTTTTTGCCAGCGGCACGTTCCCATATTCTTGAAATGCCGTCCACTGAGTTTGCAGTTGTTTGAGCCAGTCGTTCGCTGACAAATCGGGAGATACAATTACCCGAAATGGCAAAGTATTTATGAATAATCCTACCGCTGATTCTACGTTTTCTAGATTCTGCGATCTACTGTTGCAAATAGTTCCAAATACTACATCTTCCGAACCGGAACAGCGGCTCAAAAGTAAAGCCCACGCTCCTTGCAGCAAGGTATTTAGGGTTAGTTGCTGTTCTTGAATGAGGGAGTTTAAGGCTGCGGTTACGGTGCTAGAAAGCCGGATTTTTGGTTCAGCTGATAAATTTTCTGTTGGTGTCAGGAACAGGCATCTTGCCTGTTCCACAACCGATGAATTTTGTTGTGGGACGGGCATCTTGCCCGCCCTTGAAACATCCCCAACTAGAGGGGTAGGATCGCTGAAACCGCTTAAGTATTGTTTCCAGAATGTTTCTGATTTCGAGATGTCTGGCTGCTGCCTCCATTCGATGCAATCTCGATCGCAACGGGGCGGTTGTAATTCTAATGGTCGATCGGCACACAGGGATTCGTACAAGGTAAAAACTTCTTGCAAAACCACAATCGCCGAGGTACTGTCCAGCAAAATGTGGTGATAAGTCCAGATGAGTTTGTAATCGGTTTCCGACAAGCGGAACCAAGCCAAACGCATCAGCGGGGGTTGAGTGAGGTCAAAGCCTTGCAGGCGATCGGCTTCCAAATAGGTTTCGAGTTGGTTTGCGCGATCGCCCTCCGACAAATTGCGCCAGTCTCGTTCAACGCTTGGCAGTTCAACTTGTTGGTGTAATGTTTGCAGCGGAACTTCTTCGCCTGACCAACAAAAACTCGTTCTTAAGATTGGATGCCGCTGCACTATTTGCTGCCAAGCTTTGAGGAAAACTGAAACATTCAAATTTTCGCGGATGCTACAGATCGCTTGTTCGATGTCTATCCCTGATTTTTGGCTAGAAAGGCTGTCGAACAACATCCCTTGCTGTATCGGTGAAAGTTGATAGGAAGATTCACTATCAGTGGTTGCGGATTGCGGGCGATCGTCTGCTGGCAATGACATATTTATATGTAAGTATTGATGGAAAAGACTTTTGAGCAACTGTAGCCGGATTTTTAAGGCTTTTTCAAGTAACTATTCATCCCCAAGCACGGTAAAATCATCGATCGCGTACACCTGACATAATATTTTGTTTTTGGCTGTAATATTTGATCGGCTCAGCCGATGCTAACTCAAACTCTACCGCCCTGTAAAGTATTTATGATACATTTTACGGGTAGCGCCGCCAAAGAGCATTTCCCGTTCAGCAACCGTGTAATTGCACAGCCTGTAAATATTAAAATTGCTTAATATTCTGTTGGCGATCGACTTTCTTCTCTCAAGAATAACTAAAGCCTTCAACATCTGCTATAACAGGCTGACATCCGCACTCAACAGCAATGATTTGCATCCTGTCTGCTGGCAATCGCTGCGGTAGATTAGCTACAGCCAACCTCAACCTTTAAAGAAAGCGATGGGATATTTGATTGGTGCGATCGTCCTCAGAATCTTTATTTGAGCTGGATTCGATATCGTGCATACCATCCGCAACAGGGAACTGAATCGCTCCAAAATCAACAAAAAAATTCAAGCTGAAATGGTCAAAGAGACATATTGCTGTCAATTTTTTGATTTTGAATAACCACAGAAAGTATAAAATATCGTTCTGACGCACCGTTTATTGGCTGGTGCGTCAGCGGAAGGGTTCGTCAGATTAGAGATTTTCAAGAAGTATGAAAAATCGAATTATGACGCACCATTTATATCATGTCCGGTAAATTAGTTATAATTTGTCATTGCGAGCGGAACGCACGCAGTGAAGCGAAGCAATCGCCACCATTTGAGATTGCGACACGAGCGCGAACAATGACAAGTGATTAGCCGAACATGATATTATCGAGCGGTGCATCAGCTTGGAGATTGTTAGTTTGTGGCGCAAATAATGTGAATTGACGCACCCTACTTATTCGAGTATTTAATGAATGGAAAATGCAATTTAAAATTTTCCATTCATTCTCAATTTTTACGCTTTTGGCTCAACCCAAATCGTTATCCCCTCAACCCTCAAACCTTTGCCGCGAGTGCCGCAATATTGACCGTTAGCAGTAACCGGAGTATCGCCCACATTCTGAATGTGAGCCGTATAAAATACGTCATACTTATCAGCTTGCGGCCCAGTCAGCCGCGCGGCAAATCCCTCAATGCGCTTCGCTTTGCCCCGGAAGCCAGCTAGCTCGCCTTCCGATATCCAAGCAGTGTCGCCAACTCCTTCAACGTGAGCCATGTACTGCAAATTTAAACCGACAACGGGAGGCTCTATTTTAATTTGAAATCCTTCCACGCGGCGGCCTTGAGCGCGTGTGCCGGCATATTCTCGATCGCTAAAAGTTCGATCGCCAATTCCTTGAATGTGCGCCAACACTTTTAAACCCACAGGCGCCGCTGTTTGGGAACTCGCAGACGGCGCGATCCAAACTTTGATGCCCTCGATCCTCAAAGCTTTGCCGCGAGTGCCGCAATATTCGCCGTTGGAGGACACCTCGGTGTCGCCGATATTCTGAATGTGAGCGCTATAAAATACGTCGTACTTATCAGCTTGCGGCCCGTTCAACCGCACGGCAAATCCCTCAATTCGTTTCGATTGACCCCGAAAACCTGCCAATTCTCCTTCGCCGATCCAAGGAGTATCGCCAACACCTTCGACGTGAGCCATGTACTCGACATTTAAGCCGGGAATTGGGGGATCGATATTAATTTGAAATCCTTCGACGCGGCGCCCTTGAGCTTTAGTACCCGCGTATTCTTGAGCACCGAAAGTTCGATCGCCAATTCCCTGAATGTGCGCCAAAACTTTGATTCCCAAAGCGCCCTCTACAGGAGCCTGTTGAATGTTGCGAGGTGCGCCAAAAACAATGTTCCCCGAGCCGGTTGTTTGGAGGGACTGAGGTACTTCGACGCTGGGAACGATAATCACCTCGTGCATGGGGGCCGAAGGTGCGGGGGATTCCAAAATCTGGATCTGTGGCGCAACTGCAACTTGTTTCGGCGCCACATTTCCCGACGGAATGATAATCACTTCGGGTAAGGGTTGGGCGCTGATTTTTGGTTCTGGCGCTGCTTGAAATGCGGGTTCGACTTTAGCAGGTGCTGCTTTTACCATCTCAGCAATGGTTAATTTGCCTCTGGAAATGGCGACGGCTATTTGTTTGCCAAAAGCGGCGCTGACTGTTTCTTCGAGGATGACCCACTGTTCGTCGTCTAATTTGTCTTGCTGTTCCACCAGGGCGAGCACTGCTGAAACTGGGTGTTTGCCGCTGACTAAAGATTCAGCGTCGGAATGCAGTTGAGTTGGGGTTGATTCGGAAATCGCGCGGTGCAGTTCGCGGGCTTTGGCATGAACTGATTGTAAGGGCGCGAAGTCGCTTTGTTCGCGGTGGGCGATCGCCAATACTCGATCGATAACTTTCAAAGCTGCGTCGCGAATTTCTGCTTTACCTTCGGAAGCTGCTACAGTCTCGACTAAGTTTTGAATGTCTTTGAGGGAAGCAATTTCCCCCGGCGCGATCGTGGATTTGTTGAGTTCGAGAGCTTGTTTTTGGACTGTGGCAAAGTTGCGGCTGTAGGCGGCTACTTCTTGCAGCAAGCTGTCAGAGGGAGGAAGGCCGGAGTCTTGCAGTTGTTTGGCTGCTTGGGAGAGGCGATCGGCCAAATTAGCATAAGTTTCCGATAGTCGGGCTATTTGTTGTAGCAAATCTTTATGAGCTGGTTCCATATGTCTTGCCGTAAATATTTAACTTGCTGATTATAGACGTTGAGCGTCTTCTGAAGGTACAAGGCAGTAGTCATTAGTCATTAGTCATTAGTCATTAGCCATGAGTCCGAGGGAAGAAGAAAAATGCTCCCACTGGAACACTCCCCCACTCGGACACTCTCCGACTCCACCACCCGCACGCCCGGACACTCTCGGACTCCCCCCTCCTCCTCTCCCCCGCGTGATCGCCGTCACACCCGTGCAAATACTTAGTCACACTCTGCGACTCCGGCTGTCACGACCGACCCTTAAAAATGTCACACCAATCGAGCAATAGCCGTCACTGCCGATTCGCTTAAAACGGTTGATACTGAAACTTCAACCAATAAAACCCAGAAGTGTTATGGTACTGATTCGCGACCTCGCCCAGCAAGCTCTGGCTCTAGGCTATCTAACTATTGAAGCCGAAAATCAACTGCGACGGATGTTAACTACTACCAAGTATGAGCTGGAAGACTTAAATGCTTTTATGGCTCTGCAACTAGCAGCTATGTCCGGAGGAGTGAAACAAGAGTCTCGCGAGCTGAAACAATTTGAAATCTTTGGCGAGACAGCCTCTAAAACTTCCTGTTAGTAATTAGTTGGCTTTTGATCATTGCAAATTTAGTAAGGGACATTTCGATCGTGCAGATTCGTGAAGTTGTAAAACAAGCTATTGCCGCTGGATATCTAAGTGTGGAAGCGGAAAATGAAATGCAGCAGATTTTTTCGTCAGCTAAGTGTGATTTGGAAGATTTGAATGCTTTTATGAGCTTGCAGTTAGCTGCGATGGCGGGTCGCGTGAGGCAAGAGTCCTTGGAATCGATAAGAGTGTCAAATTTTCAGGAAATAAATTAATCAACTTTCTTCAATCATCTGACTCGATAAATATTAATTTATTTGCCAAAAAAAGGCTTATATGATAATTAAATTGTGATCGGCTTTATCCTAAACTAATTAATTTTAAAAATATTGCTATAGCCTTTCTCAGAAAGATGAGGTACTATCCGGCATAGGGCATAGGGCATAGGGCATAGGGCATAGGGCATAGGGCATACCTCACTTTTTTGAGAACCGCTATAAGTGGGTTTGATCGGTATTGAGCGAAATACAATCAAATTTAAATCAATATTTAAGTTGGTAGTGAGGACTTAAGTCCTAAAAGGCAAGGCTTGGACGATCGGATCTGTCAAGGTGTGGTCAACGTGTTTGCGTCGTAACCGTCGATCATTATTGAGATGTTATTTATTGTTAATTGCCTATCAAATGAAGAAGCTTTATCGATCGCCGGAAGCAGATATTTCAAGCATTTGAGCTACTTTTTTACCACCTAGACAGGTCTGGCTTGGATGAGGGCCAACAATTTACGATCGGTGATTAACTGGACTTGGTATGAAACAGCTAATATTATGTACTCTCAATCGACCCATCAAATTGGTTGGTAGTGAGGACTAAAGTCCTCATAAAACTCCCTCGGACTTTGGTCGTCACTACAAACTTTATAACGGTTATTTTACCAGACATTATATAATGACTGAGACTATTTGCGACTGTGACGCTCTAACTCTTTAATTATTCTCAGAACAAACACCGACATGAAAGCGCCAATTAATGCCAGTTGCCACAACCCGCATCCTGCCGCAGTGCCTAAAGCTGCTGACACCCAAATAGCGGCGGCAGAGGTGAGCCCGTGAACTTCAACTTTGCCTATTTCCTGTTGACTTTGCCGCAGGATTTCTCCGCCTCCCAAAAACCCAATCCCGGCAGCAATGCCTTGAATTACGCGCTCTACAGCATCTCCTCCATTTTCATTTTTACCCATTGCTAGCGGTATTAAAACAAACAGGGCAGAACCCATACTTACTAGCATATGAGTTCTTAATCCCGCTGGTTTGTGTCTGAGTTGGCGCTCCCATCCAATAATTCCGCCAACAAACATGGCTAGGCACAACCTTAACAGTATGCCTAGCCAATTATCGGGAGACCACAAGTTAGCGATCGACAATGTTTTACTGCAAATAATTAATCGGAAGATCCCAATATTAGCGGAGTACGATGTCCGATCGCAATCTCACTGCCAAATCTTGTTCCGGGCGAATCACGATCACGTCAACGCTGCGCCGCCCCAACAATACTCCAGCTAAAGCGCCGATCCCAGCGCCTCCCAATACTTCTTCAGTGGCGATCGCTTTGTCGCCGGTAATGCCTGCTAGTGCTGCTGCTGCTGCTGCACCCAATGCTGCACCTTGCGCTAATGAACCTGTGCCAGCACCTTTTTGGACTCTTTCGGTTCTGGTAATAATTCCTGAATTTCCGTCAATCCGATAACGTTGGCGGCGGCTGACAATTAACTCTCTGGCAACAAATTGAGTACCCATTTGATTGCCCCTTCTGACAGGTTGCAATACCCCGACTATCTGGCTGCCTGCGGGGATTAATACTCTCCCTTGAGCTGTGCGGATGTCTCGCGCTACTGTTAAAGTTAAAGGTGCAGTTTCTTCGCGCGTGACAATAATTTTGTCTTTTTCATAGCTAACTGGAATTACACTGCCCGATGGAATTCGGATGCTATCAAATTGTGAAATTCGTTGTTGAGCTTCTGCGGGAGTAGCTACTACCAGCGGCGCGCTGGTTGCAACTGTAATGCCCAGTGCGAGGATTGCTGCTGTTGCTGAATGCCATTTTTGAGAAGTAATCATATAAATTGTCTCCTTGCTTCGGTTTTGGTTTACTTAGGAACGCACTACTGCTAAATATGTTTCTGGTTTCGCCTTCATCTGATGTTTTAATTATGGCAGGCTGGAATTCTACAAGTTGGGAAGATAAGGTAGATAATCCAGAATTTTAAAATTTGGAAAAATCGAGAAAATCCGCAAGACAGGGGCGATCGGGAAGATAAGGAAGATAGTCAACAGTCAGCAGTCAGCAGTCAACAGTCAACAGTCAACAATTAATTGTTGAGAGCGTTTAAGGCTAACAATCCAGCACCGAAAGCTGGTTCGTATCGGGGCGAAATTACCTTAGCTTTTGGGGCGATCGCACTTATTGCCGCTTCAAACCGACCCCGGCAATTTGCCTCGCCGCCCCACACACCTCCTACGATCACAATTTCAAATTCTTCTGTTTGGTTAAATAGCGCTGAAATGGCTATTTTTGTTGAAGAGGTTAATTCTGCCACAGCACTATTGATAATGCGGTCAGCGACGCGATCGCCCTCTGCTGCGACTCGATCGACAATCGGGGCTAAAGCTGCAATTTCTTTCACTCCCCAACCGCGCCGGTAAACGACTTCTACCAATTCTTCTAGGTGATTTAGGCCTAAATGGTTTTGAAAATTTTCTGCAAGTGCTGTAAAATCTCCGCGTCCGTCATAGAACTTCAAAGCCGCTTGCAAACCTTGAATGGCGATGTCATATCCGCTGCCTTCATCGCCTAAAAGATATCCCCAACCGCCGACTCGTTTAGTTTTCCCTTGACTGTTTTGCCCGAAAACAATCGAACCGGTTCCTGAAATAACGGTGATACCCACTGGATAGCCCGTGCCGCCAACAAGTGCGATCGCGCAGTCGCTGCAAATTACGATATTCCTGGGCAAGAACGATCGGGTTACTGGTAATGTATTCGTCAACTGCAAGTTCTGCACTAAAAAGTGCACTATTTCAATATCTTTTGGACGCCCGACACCTGCTAGTCCCAGACCAATTGCTTCTATGTTGAGATTGCCTACAGCTTCGAGCTTAGCGGACAGAACTGCTCGTTCGATCGCCAATTGGATGGATTGTTTTGCTGTCTCAATTCCCAGCGTTTGATAATTTGACGGCCCTGCTTCACCCCGTCCCAAAACAAGGTGGTTTTCGTCCATTAAGAGGCAGATAGTTTTAGTGCCGCCGCCGTCGATGCCGAATACGTAACTCATGAATAATTTAGAGAATAATAGAGCAACCCAGATTAACAGAGATATCTCTATTCTACGCTTTGTACAATCCGATTAAATCGACAGAGCAATGCTAATAAGAATTAAACCTAATAAAGCTAACGAAACGAGATGGCGCTGACACCAATTTTTGATTGATTGCGGCCAGCCGCCGCTGGTGTAACGGCTCGTCTGTGGCACAAGCGGCTCAGCTCGATCGTGATAAAGCGTGCATTCTTTGGCAAAAGGACGTTGCGGGTAGTTGCAAGTGTCATCTTCGTGATAAATACAGGTAGTGCACAGAAATTCTTCGGCTTGCGATCGATAAAGGGGGATACCCGGATGACCGAAAGCCTTGAGAGGGGTTTTGCAGTGCGCACAGGCGATCGCTCGGGCGTCTACAGGTTGGTGACAGCGGGGGCAATCAGGCATAAACAGGATGTGATTGGGTAATTTTGTCGGTAGCTCATTAGGGGGTTTACCGAACGCTGCTCGACACGCTCGACTCGCCATCAGGCGGCTGGATGCTCCAAAATAGAAAGGTAGGTGTGCGCTGATGTAACTTTAAGTGTACAGATAGTTTCGCAGCGACAGCAGGCGACCTGAGCCGATCGAGTATGAAGGGGCAAACAGTCGGAAAAATATATGGATAACAATAGCAACTTACTCAAACAACTGGTAATGCTCGGCATTGGTACTACCTCCCTGGTGGCCGAGAAATTGCAGGAAGTCAGCGAGCAATGGGTCAAAGATGGCAAAATCAATTCCGAGCAAGCCAAAACCTTTGTCGATGACATGACGGAGCATCTCAAGTCTGAACAGGGCAATTGGGATACGCAGTTGCAGCGGCAACTACGGAATATGCTGCAAGATATGGGAGTGCCCCGACAGTCCGAAATGGATGAGTTGCGGGGAAGGCTCGATCGTCTTGAACGTCAGATGCGGGATTTAGAAAACCGTAACTGGCGCTGAGTTCGATCGGGTCTGCCGGTTCGCTGCTATCTTGTGATAAGATTGTCACCCGAAGGCAGAAGGCTCAAAAAGGCACTTATGTAGAAGCCACTTATGTATAATTACAAACATTCTGACTTCATACTTTTGCCTTTAAAATTATCTGGAACCTGCCATCTTTTGGTGGAAAAGTTCAGATAAAATTTGGTAGTTATTGTTGTACTAGATGTCTTAGATATCTGAGATATCACGGTTAAAATTATCAGGAGGATTAATTTTGCGAGGAGTTCTAGTCAGTTTGGGGGTAATGCTGGTTTGCTTTGTGTTTTTGATAGTCGCTCAAATGGGCGGTTCTGGGTCTCAAGCAGTTGCCGCCGAATTGAACAATCTTTTACCCGAGACTGCTATTGAGAAGTTGTCAGCGCCGTCTTTTGAAGAAGATAGCTTGCTAGTAGCTGATGCTACTTTACCGGAGGTACCAGCTACTATCGCTGGCAATAATATGACTGATAATACTGAGAAAACTGTCACCACAGATTCAGGTCTGAAATATGTTGAATTGAAAGAGGGTAATGGGGCGACTCCAAAAACCGGGCAGACGGTTGTCGTGCACTACACTGGAACTTTGGAGGATGGCACGAAGTTTGACAGTTCGCGCGATCGCAATTCTCCTTTTCAGTTCAAAATTGGCGTGGGTCAAGTAATTAAGGGTTGGGATGAAGGTGTCGGTACGATGAAAGTTGGAGAGCGCCGCAAGTTGATTATTCCCCCTGAACTCGGTTACGGCGCTCGCGGTGCGGGCGGGGTGATTCCTCCTAATGCTACGCTGATTTTTGATGTGGAATTGTTGAAAATCGCTGGCTAGGTAGCTCAACCTAATTAAACGTAAAACTTTTACGGTGTTTAGAAACCCGGTTTTTTAAAGAAACCGGGTTTCTGTGTAAGATCGCCTCTGGTAAATAACTACAATATTTGTAGGGGTAGGTTTCACCAACAATCTTTCATCGACATCGATACGAAAATATCTATAAACCCGCCCCCACTTTTTAGACAAAATTTTATAACGGCCAATTCAACGCACATAATATAAGCCCTGGTTGATTTACGACGATCGCTTCGGAGATGCCAGATTGCGGAAGCAGGTAAATTGGGCGTCAAATAATAGTTTGATGATTCCTGTCGGCCCGTTTCTGTGTTTGGTAATAATTACTTCTGCAATTCCGCGATCGGGCGAATCAGGGTTGTAATATTCATCGCGGTAGAGCATAATTACTAAATCTGCGTCTTGCTCGATCGATCCGCTTTCGCGTAAATCAGACATCATCGGCCGCTTGTTTGTCCTCGCTTCCACACCCCGACTCAACTGAGATAAGGCAATAATCGGCACGTTGAGTTCGCGGGATAAACCTTTAAGGCTTCTGGTAATTCGAGATAGTTCTTGCACGCGGTTGTCGCTGCTTCCTTCCATTAATTGCAGGTAATCTAGCAAGATTAATCCTAGGGCTCCGCCTTGTTCTGCTTGGAGGCGACGGGCTTTCGATCGTATTTCTGTGACGGTAATATTGGGAGTATCGTCAATAAACAGTGGCAGTTCTGATAAGTTGCCAATGGCTGTACTGATGGGTTCCCATTCGTTTTGACTGATTCTACCCGATCGCAACCGGTTACTTTCTATTTTGGCTTCACTCGACAGGATGCGCTGCACTAGCTGTTCTTTCGACATTTCTAAGCTGAAAACTGCAACCGGCAATTTCTGCTGTCCGGCGGCGATGTGGTGGGCGATGTTGGTACAGAAAGCGGTTTTGCCCATCGCCGGCCTGGCTGCAACGATGATTAAATCCGATCGCTGAAAGCCTCCTGTCATGGCATCTAAGTCGTAAAAACCGCAGGGAATGCCGGGAAGCGTGAGGCCTTCATTGCGATTTTCTAGGTCTTGAAATGTTTGGTTTAGCGTTTCGCCGATCGACACTAAATCCTGTTGGGGGCGTTCTTGAGTTATGCTGAAAATTTCTTGTTCGGCGCGGTCTAATACTGTTTCTAGTGGTAGTGCTGTCTCGTAGCCTAATTGTACTATGTTGTTGCCAGCTTCGATTAATTTGCGGCGCTGATATTTGTCTTCAACTAAAACTGCATATTGGTCGATGTTGACTGCGGAAACTGTGCGATCGACTAATTGTGCTAATTTAGTTAGTCCTCCTACTTGCTCTAACTGGTTGCGGTCGGTTAGCGAAGTTGTTACCGTCATTAAATCGGTAGGTTGACCCTGTAAAAATAGCCCTAATGCCGATCGATAAATGACTTGATGAGCGGTGATGGCAAAAAACTCCGGCCGCAGAAGTTCGGCTATTCGGGAAATAGCTTCGGGGTCAATTAAAATCCCGCCCAAAATTGCTTCTTCTGCCTCTATATTTGTCGGCATCAAATCGCTCATTAGTCAATAGTTCTCTGTCATTAGTTATTAGTTGCCAGTTATTAGTCGTCAGATCTCAATCTGTAAGTTAGCATTACTCATTTTGCAAGTTAGAAGTGCTTAGTTGTTAGCTAATAACTAATGACTAACAACTAATGACTGATGACTGATGACTGATAACTCTTAATTACATGGGAACAACTTGAATATCAACTTCGGCGGTAACTTCGGCGTGTAGTTTGATTTCAGCTTTGTATGTACCAGTTTGGCGAATTTCGGGCAGGGTGATGCCGCGCCGATCGACTTCTTGACTGGTAGAGTTGAAAATCAGTTCTGCTACTTCTTGGTTGGTAACAGTACCAAAAATCGCGTCTGCTTCGCCAACTTGCTTGGAAATGATGAAAGGCCCAGCCGATTCGAGGGCGGTTTTGCGGACTTCAGCTTGCTGCTTGAGCTCTAGCTGGCGCAGTCTTTCTTCTTCACGGCGGCGCTCTGCTTGCTTGAGAATGCCCGGAGTGGCTCTAAATCCCATTCCTTGGGGTACTAGGTAGTTGCGGGCATAGCCTGGGGCTACTTCTACTACGTCGCCAGCTTTGCCGAGTTTGCTGACATCTTTATTTAAAACTAATTGGACGCGCTTGGCCATGATCGTGGGTTGTGGGGTTTTAACTGCAACTTTTTATAATAGCGAAGTTTGAGGGGCGATCGCAAGGAAGTTCGGCAACGGATTTTGTAGCGGATGTAACGGATGTAACGGATTTAACGGATGGATGTTGAGATTCGAGGTTCGAGGGAAGAAACAGGGATAATATTTTGAACGGGCAAATTTAGTTTGAAATTACGCAAAACGGGTGTGGTGTAATGAGCAAAATCAACTACCGTGCAATGTCTTACCGAGAACTCAGGCTTTATTTTTCAGGCGCTTGGCGACGACCGATCGCGTTACAGTAGCAACTAACTCAGTCGGATCGATCGGCTTGGCTAAGTGTTTGTCAAATCCGGCTTGCAAAACTTGGCGCTCGTTCGCTTCTCCAGCATAGGCCGTTAAGGCGATCGCCAACAACTGCCGATACTCAGGCGCAAGCTGAGTGCGGATGCGCTCGATCAACATATATCCGTCCATCTGGGGCATTCCGATATCGCTGACGAGCAAATCCGGTGAAGTTTGTGCGATCGACTCTAGCGCCTCAGCAGCAGATGACAGGGAAATAACCTCTGCACCAGCTTCCTCAAGCACGAAAGCAACAAAATCTCGCGAGTCAGGCTCATCATCTACCACCAAAATTCTCAATCCAGCTAGCGGCAAGGATGAGATATCGGGACGAGCAGCCCCACTGACGGCTTCCTCCTCCTGCCTTCTAGAATCATCATTTAATAGCGGTAATCTCACCGTAAACGTCGCTCCTTGACCTTCTCCGGCGCTTTCTGCAAACACCGTACCGCCGTGAAGTTCGCTCAGTTGGCGGACGATCGCCAATCCCAATCCCAAGCCGCCAAATTTGCGAGTTGTAGCACCGTCTTCTTGTCGGAAATGGTCGAAAACATAAGGCAAGAAATCGGGAAGAATACCTTTACCCGTGTCTGTGACTTGAATTTGAGCTTTACCTTCGATTTGCGCTAATCGAACTTCAACTTTACCGCCTTCGGGCGTGAATTTTACCGCGTTTGATAACAAATTCCACACAATTTGTTGCAAGCGACTTGTATCGCCGACAACTTGCCCGACATCGGGATTTAAGATTGTTTGAATTTTAATTTTTTTAGCTTCGGCTGCTAATTGCACGGTTTCCACCGCAGACGGAATAATGGTTGCCAGATTCACCGGAGCAACATTTAATGTTAGTTTCCCTTGCAGAATCCGAGACACATCAAGCAAGTCTTCGATTAATTGAGATTGCAGTCTGGCGTTGCGCTCGATCGTCTCAAAAGCCTTGGCACTTTGAGTCGCGTTCAGCTTGCCGCCGACTAGCAGTTGCGACCAGCCTAAAATCGGATTCAGGGGCGATCGCAACTCGTGAGAAAGCACCGCCAGAAACTCGTCTTTAATGCGGTTAGCTCGCTCGGCTTCCGTGCGGGCACTTTGTTCTAATTGGAGAACCATATCGCGCTCGGTTTCCACTTGTTTGCGCTCTGTAATGTCGATTACAGAGCCGATATAACCCTCAAATTGTCCCCTTTCGGAAAATCTGGGAGCAGCCGCATCGATCGCCCAAGAATATCCGCCATCCTTGCGCCTGATGCGATATTCCACGCGGAAAGGTTCTTGGCGTTCGTTGGCGGTCAAAAATGCTTTCTTGGCGTATTCTCGGTCTTCTGGATGCAGCGCGTTTACCCAACCCAATCCCAAACCTGTTTCCTCACTTTGACCTGTGAATTCATACCAGCTTTCGCTCAAGAAAGTGCAATAGCCTGTGGAGTCTGTTACCCATACCATAAAAGGAGCGTTGTTAGCCATAGTGCGAAATCGTTCTTCGCTTTCTTGCAGCGCTGCTTCTGCTTGTTTGCGTTCTGTGATATCCCGACAGACAATCACTCCGCCTTTGATTTCGCTGCTAGCATCAACTACTGGATAACCGCTGATACTGATCCAGCGACCTTCGGAATCTTCGCGGCGTACAAATACCTCTACATCATTGACATATTCACCTTTGATTGCTCTGGCTAGAGGTAGTTCAGCGTCGGGAAAGAGGGTTTTTTTGTCAGTCATAAATAGCCCGTAGGTACTCGACCATTCCTCATGGGATTTTTCATTCGATAGCTGACCGAATATCCCCACGGCGGCTCTGTTAAACAGCACAAACTCCCCTTGTTGGTTGGCCAAAATCAAACCGTCACCAATGCTGTCAATAATTACTTGCAGTAACTTAGTTTGTTCTTGCATGGCGACTTCTGCTCGTTTGCGATTTGTGATGTCGCTGGAGATGCCAATCAGGCCGATGACTTCTCCCGCCTGATTGCGGTAGGGAGCTTTCATTGCCACAAATGTCCGAATGCCATCGGGAGATTCTTCGACGACTTCTGTTTGTCCGGATTCCATAATGCGCCGATCGTTTTCCGTGACTGTGGCTCCAAGTTCGGCTATTGGGTATAAATCGCGATCGCGCCGGCCAATTACTTCAGCAGCAGGTTTGCCCAGTACGTCCAGGGTGGCTGGATTGGCATAAATAATCCGTCCTTCTCGATCTTTGACAAAAATTGGCGTGGGCGCTGACTCATTAATTAGATTCAAAATCGCATTCTTTTGCCGCAGTTCTTCTTCAGTGCGTTTGCGATCGCTAATATCGCTCCAATAAGCGGTAAGTCCTTCCGCCGCAGGATAGGCGCTCACTTCTATATATATCTGGAGCGACGGGGAAAACTCTTCAAATTTGACAGAAACTTGCTCGTTAACGACTCGATGAAATTCTTGATATGCCCTTGAATTGGATTCTTTCTCGACGGGGAATACCTCCCAGATCGATCGACCTAACAAGTCGTTTCTCGATCGAGAAAGCAGTTTTTCTGCTGTGGCATTAACGTAGGTATAGCGCCATTGTGAATCGATCGCCATAAAGGCATCGGTAATACTTTCTAGAATATTGCTGACTTGCTGGGAGGCCGCTTGCACCGCGAGTTCAGCGTTTTTGCGCTCGGTGATGATTTCGCAAAAAATTATGATGCCGCCAATCTCGTTGGTGTTGGTTCGCCAAGGGTGAATTTCCCAGCGCACCCAGTCGATCGAGCCATCAGGGCGGGGAAACCGATCTTCTTGGCAGATTTCGACTGCTCCCGCCAGACAGCGCTGGTGGATTTGTTTCAAGCGATCGGGAAAATTGGGAAAGATGTCGTAGTGCGATCGGCCTACAATGTTTTGAGTGCCGAGCCCGTAACTTGCCAGCCAGCGGTCGCTCACCAGCATATACCGCATCTGGCGGTCAAACATCGCCACCCCCGCAGGCGAATGTTTTACGAACAGCCGCAGTTGCTCGGACTGTTGCTGCAAAAGATTTTCCGACTGTTTGCGATCGCTGATGTCTTTGAAAAGTACGGCGACTTTGCGGCTGTGCGGCTCAGGAGTGCGGAATGCCGAAACCTCAAACCAGCGGTTCATGGCTTCGGAGCCGTGCTCGAAGCGCAAGGGTTCCCCCGTGAGCGCGACTTTGCCGTACACCTCAAACCAATAATTTTCGTGCTCTGGAAGGAGCTGTCGCACCGTTTTCCCCGCAGCTTGTACGAGTCCGGTTTGTTTCTCGAAGGCCGGATTGATTTCTAAAAAGCGGTAATCGATCGGCTTTTCGTTTTCGTCAAACAGCATTTCGATGACGCAAAAGCCTTCGTCTAGGGACTCAAACAAAGTGCGATAGCGTTCCTCCGAACGGCGCAAAGCAGCAAGAGCTTGTTTGCGCTCGCTAATATCCACAAACGCCCCCACACAGCCGCGAACTGCACCTTGTTCGTCAAATAACGGCACCGCATTCACCAACCAATCAAAGGCCACCCCGTCCTCGCGCACCATTTGAATTTCCATATCTCGCACTTGGATGCCGGAAGCTGCGACCAGTTGCATGGGGAGTTGTTCTCCCGGAATTTCCTGTCCGTTGCGGAGTTGTCTAAACGGAAGGACTGCTGCTTGCTCTCCGGTTCCAGAAACATTGGTATCGGGCGGCACTTTCAACATCGACTCGGCAAACCGGTTAGCGCGAATTACTTTACACTGTGGGTCGTCCGCGATCGTAATGCCAACGGGTACAGCATCAAGTATCGATTGCAGTTCATTAACTCGCCGCTCTAGTTCCTGGTTGAGCCGTCGAATTTCTTTTTGGGTAGCTTTGCGATCGGTAATTTCATGCACCGTCACATTCACGCCCAGCACGCGATCGTCCTCGGCCCTCAGCGGATAGAGACTCAACAGCCAATCCTGTTCTAGTCCTGGCTGTGCTGAGTTCGTCCTGCGAACTTCGAGCTGTTTGAGAGGAACTTTAGTTTCAATAACTTGTCGGAAAAGCTGCTCTAAATCATCTGCCATTTCTGGCAAGATTTCGCGCCATGTTTTACCGATGTGGGCGGCGGCTGGAACTCGGTTAATTTCTGCTAGGCGATCGTTGAGGCGGACAAACCGCAAGTCGGTATCGATAAAGCAAAGTCCCACCGGCGCACTAGCATAAATCGCCTCGATTTCTGCTAGTTGTTGCTGCACAGTTTGCGCTTGTTTAATAAAAGCAGCCCGATCGGCTTTCTGCTCGGTGACATCTTGAAAATAAACGGCAAGTCCCGATGGAATCGGATAGGCTCGTACCGCGTACCAAGCATTGAGCGGTGCATAAAAAGATTCAAAACTAACGGTAACTTGGAAGGTCACAGCGTGGCGATATTCCTGCTCAAACAAACTGCCCACAGATTCGGGAAACTCTTCCCAAATGCTGTTGCCAATCACCTCTTGCGGGAGTCGATTCAGCCACCGCGCCGCTTGCAAATTGAGGTAGGTAAATCGCCAGTCTCGATCCAAAGCAAAGAACCCATCCGAAATACTTTCGAGGGTGTCTGACAGTTGTTGGGCGGGCGCGTGACAGACTGCTTGTGGCTGAGGTTGAGCGATAGGAGTGAAGGTTGTTACTACCGCATAGGGAGTCGATCGATCTCCCTGAAATAAAGGTTGAGAATTGAGCGTCAACCAAATCAATTCTCCCTGTGGTTGATAAAAGCCCATGATGACATTTGAGCACGATCGCCCGGTTTGCAGCGCCACCACCGCCGGATGCTTCTCGCCGGGAAAATCCGAGCCATCTTCACGCACTGTCTGCCGCAGACTGTTGATTGAAGTGCTGCCCTGCATCTGTTGTGCTGTCATCCCTAACAGCTCCTGGGCGTGAGAATTGCACCCCTGAATACTACCATCTGCCAATTGCAGAACGATCCCTACATCTGTTGGCAAAGGCGCGCCTGGGTAGATCGCTTTGTGAGAATCCGTTGAAACAGAGGGCTCGATTTTCGGTTGGGGTTCAGTATTGCCTGGATTTTGCATCGGTTTCTAACAACACTCATTTTACTTTTGGCCAAGCCAATCGCCATCAATAATAGGGAAATAACCAGAGGAACTTTTGATTTAATCAGGGTGACAATTCAAACCTAAGAGGGATGTCGAGCGTCCTGCGGGAGTATCGAGATCGAGACAATTTATTTTATAGTAGAATCCTACGTCTTAACCAGTTGCGAGATTCCGCACAGGCGACGGGGAAATTTCTGGCTGTTTCAAATGCGAGGTCAGTAAGTCTCATCAGTTTTCGGCGTTGCTGCATATTACCAACGGCTGTTGCTCGTTTTCGGGCGCGAACAGATGAAACTTGCGCACAGGTAAATAATAAGTGGATGAAGCTTGAAAATACATAAGGTCTCTCTCGGAGCGAGTGAAACGAAGCAATCGCTCTTGTTACGCCCGCCTTACATTCTGTTACATTGTAAACTTTATTTCCGCCTACCTACTTAGAAACCCCGTTTCTTTGTGTAAACCCGATCGTAAATTTAGGCAAGATTATGTTCGTCTCAACGGTAAACGGGCGATCGCATTTACCCCAATACAGGGCCGCCTGCTTCCTCCAGTCCCAGCCTTTGTCTCACGTTTGACCGTGCGCTTTTTACTGCTATTCATTTCACAAACTTAATCCTATGCACATATTCACAGCCGCCGATCGCAGCTATATTCTGGGGTTAGCAGCACTTCTCAAGTCTGTAGATCTCAATGTTAGCCAATCTGGGAAGCAGCCGGTAAAAATTAGCATTGTATCTACCAGGATAGAGCCACAGCAAAAGAAACAGTTACAGACTTGCTGCAAATACCAGATTGAATGGCAAGAATTGCAATCTAATTACGACCAACTGCTTTCGGTGTCAGGTTCTAAACTTCCTTACGTTAAATTGGAGCCGCGAAAATATACGAAAGAAACAGAAAGGCTGATTTGGCTCGACAGCGACACGATCGTTTTGGGGAGTTTAGAGCCGCTGTGGAACCTAGATTTTCAAACTATGCCGGTAGCAGCCGCAGCCAACGTCTGGGGAAATCCCAACAATTATCAAGATCGAAACCCTTATTTCAATAGTGGCGTTTTAGTTTACAACATGAAGCTTTGGGAGGAAGACAAACTGTCCGAAAAGTTGCTCCAAAACGCTAGGGTACACGTTTGGGGCGATCGCGATCAAGGTGCATTCAATTCTGTTTTAGTGGGAAGGTGGAAGCAATTAGGGCAAATATGGAACAACCACGATACTGATGATAAGTCAAGTAAAGTGATGCACTTTATATCAAGACCGAAACCCTGGGAAAGCTCCGCCCCCAATCAATTATGGCTGGATATGTTGTCTAAGACACCCTTTAAGGACGAACTGGAAAAAATTCCAAATAAGTTTAAGGGGCTGTCGAGCTTTCAGGTAAAATACAGAAGATTTGATCGGTGGTTGAGCGAACCGATACTCAAGTTTAAGAGTTACCTGAAAAAACAAAAACGTTAAGGTCAATCGATTTTAGATTTTAGATTTTAGATTTTAGATTGAAGCATTGACCCCACGGATGAATCCGGGGGCTTGTATCCTGGATGCTTTCGGTCAAAATCGGTCTTTCATGCCGCGCAATCGAGCGAATGTTTGCACTGGATCGCGGCTGTTGGTGGCTGATTGGAGGTTGGGACAATCCCAGCGCAAAAATGGGTTTGTGCTTTTTTCGATGCCGATCGATGATGGTATTGTAGGTTGCGATCGACTGCGCGCTTCTTTGACTTCGCCCAAGCGGTGCTGTAAATCTAGATTGTCGCCATCCACGCTCAAGGCAAATTGCAGGTTGTTCAGCGTGTATTCGTGGGCGCACCAGACTCTCGTACTGTCGGGCAAGTTTCGCAGTTGCCCGAGGGAGGCTACCATTTGAGTTGGAGTGCCTTCAAATAGTCTGCCGCAGCCTCCAGCAAATAAAGTATCGCCGCAGAACAATTCGCCGGTTTCGCCTGGGTTGCTGGGGGGGAAATAGTAGGCGATGTGAGCTTTTGTGTGGCCGGGTACGAAGAAGATTTCGGCGGTGCGATCGGCAAAATCAACGCGATCGCCCGCTTGTAAAAAGACTTGCTGTCCCGGAATTCTGCCTCGGTCTTCTGCGCCGCCGTAAACTTTAACTTGGGGAAAGCGATCGATCAGTTGCTGGTTGCCGCCTACGTGGTCGCTGTGGTGGTGCGTGTTGAAAATTGCGGTTAATTCGGCTCCGAGGGATCGCAGTTGCTGCAAGACCGGCTCTGCTTGGGCTGGATCGACGACGGCTGCTGTGCGGCGATCGGGGTCGTGCAGCAAGAAAATGTAATTGTCGGACAGTACCGGAAGCCTGTAAACCTGCATAGAAAAGTGCCTCTCTAGGAAAAATATTATATAATTAAATTAGTCTGAACCGTATCCGAAGGCTGAATGCAGACTTATCAAGTCCGCACATCTATCTTTGGAACTAAAACTCTGATAGGTTATTTCTGCTGTTGAGCAAATTGAGTTACAGTCTGGTACGCAGGATTTTTGGTTTTGGGTTAAAAACTGCAATCCCGTTTAACTATTGTGACATAGAAGCGATCGAATAAATGCGAACATCTCACAACAAATCGAACTTAACAATTTCTCAAATGGTCGATCGGATTGTAGCGTCTGGCAAGATTACTCGCCGGGAACATTTAGTTTTGACTTCTGCTATCCTGTCAGATGATAAAATTTCAGAAGAGGATCGACACCAAATCAATCGGATATTTGATTATCTCCAAATTGGTCGCCTCAAGTTTATCGATTGAACTGAAGAGTTGCGCAGTCAGCATCCCTCTGGAGTGTAAAAAGCGTTGTTTCGGAGTGCAATCGTGTCGCACAGAAAAGTCTATATATCTCGCTTGAGTTCTCCGGCTAACGTGGAGTGTGAAAGCGTCAGTTGTGGAAGTCTCAAATTAACAAGGCTCTTGGCAATCCCAGCTACAAAAACAGGCAGAATAAAATGAGTGCAGAAAAACAAACTATTTTGGTGACGGGTGGAGCTGGATATATTGGCTCTCACGCGGTATTAGCACTGAAAAACGCCGGTTACGGTGTGGTGATTTTGGATAATTTAGTTTACGGTCACCGAGATATAGTAGATCGGGCTTTGCAGGTGGAGTTGGTAGTTGGCGATACGAGCGATCGCACTCTTCTGGACAACCTGTTCGCTACGCACAATATTGCTGCGGTAATGCACTTTTCTGCATACGCTTACGTGGGCGAATCTGTTACCGACCCAGCTAAATATTACCGCAACAATGTCATCGGTACTATTACCCTTTTGGAAGCAATGCTCGCTGCTAACGTGAAGAAATTTGTGTTTTCTTCTACTTGCGCGACTTACGGCGTACCGCAGAAAATTCCGCTCACAGAAGACCACCCACAAAACCCGATCAATCCCTACGGCGCTACTAAATTAATGGTAGAACGGATTTTGTCTGATTTTGACGCTGCGTACGATTTTAAGTCTGTGTGTTTCCGCTATTTTAACGCGGCTGGGGCCGAGCCGAACGGGTTGTTAGGAGAGGATCACAATCCAGAAACTCACCTAATCCCGCTGGTGTTGTTCGCGGCTTTGGGGAAACGAGATTCGATCGCTATTTTTGGCACGGATTACGATACTCCTGACGGTACTTGCATTCGCGATTACATTCACGTTAATGATTTGGCATCTGCTCACATTTTAGGATTAGAATATTTGCTAAATGGTGGCAAATCTGATTTCTTTAATTTGGGCAACGGCGGCGGGTTTTCGGTGAAAGAGGTGATAGAAACGGCTCGCCAAGTGACCGGAAAAGAGATTAAGGCTGTTGAGTGCGATCGGCGTCCGGGCGACCCTCCTGCTTTAGTTGGCAGCAGCGAGAAAGCCATCAAAACCTTGGGTTGGTCTCCCGAATATCCCGACATTAAGAACATTATATCCCATGCTTGGCAGTGGCACCAAAAACGCCACAATTCTTAGTCGGTAGGGTGCTTAGGGCGCACCTTACCATTGTGTAGCGTGCGCCCTAAGCACCTGATATTAACAAAAAACAGTGAGTATGCTAATAATATCTGCTAAATCGGGACAACTCGGCAACCGACTGCTGCTTTTTGCTAATTTCATTGCTTGGGCGATCGAGCATAATTTGACTGTTCTCAATCCTGCTTTTGACGAATATGCAGAATTCTTTGTGGGAACCGCTAGGGATTTTTTGTGTTGTTATCCTCCTCCATTTTTTACCGCAGCAGGTAACAAGTTTTTCAGAAGTAAATATTATAATATTATTAAGTATTTAATCAATAAAAAAATTTTAAAAACGCAAGAAATAACCCGAAAAGAACCTTTTAGTTGGCTCAAATATCAGGAAATAGAAGAAATCAAGCACCGTTCAATTGTTGCTTTTCAAGGCTGGCTATTTCGAGATGGCTGGTTTGTAGAAGATGTCCCCAAGTTACACAAGTACGCCGACCAGATTAGAGCATATTTTGCACCATTAGAGCGATATAGAATCAATGTAGAGCGTTTGATATTGAATGTCAAAAATAATTCTGATACGATCGTCGGAATTCACATCCGTCAAGGGGATTATGCTCAGCATCAAAAGGGGAGATACTTTTACACAACTGAGCAATATTTAGAAGTCATGAATTCTGTGGTAAGGCTATTTGAAGGAAAAACAGTCAAGTTTTTGATTTGTTCTAATACTTCGCAAAATCCGAGTTTATTTGATAATTTTAACTGTGAATTTGGCAGTGCTCATTTAATTGAAGATATGTATGCTCTGGCTGAGTGCCACTATGTTGTCGGGCCGCCTAGCAGTTATACTATGTGGGCTTCTTTTTATGGAGATAAACCTCTTTATATGATCCGCAAGGTCAATAAAACAATTAATCTAAAAGATTTTGTACATTTTTATGAATGGCAAGGAGTTTTTCAGAATCGAGATGAGTGGAATGAGAGCTTTTGGGAGTGGACACACTGAGGTAAATAAGTAAATCAATGAATTCAAATAAATTAGCAGTCAAGGGATTTATCACTATTTTAACCGGTCTTTACTCTTTCCAGGATTGTGTTCATTTTCTGGCGTCTGTCAGGAAGTTTCACCGCGAACCCATTATGGTTTTAATAGATAGAGTCCCTCTAATTTTATATCCTTTACTTCAGGTGTTTGGAAATGTTATATTGAAACCTGCACCGTCTTACGAAAATCCTGTTTTGGCGTCGCGGCAAGCTAAGCTGGTTTTGTACGGGGAATCTCTGTTTGAGAAAACTATTTATATGGATTGTGATATTTGTTTGTTGTCGCCAATAGATGAGGTTTTTGATTTTCTTGATGAAGTAGACTTACTGGTGACGAAAGATGTGCAGCCTGCGATTGCTAAAGCGGCAAATTTATTAAGAGTCAAGCAGGATATTCTGTCAACTTTGCAGTCTGTCGGGTTGCCGCTAAATGAAAATAGCATTCAATACAATGGCGGATTTATCGCTTTTACGAAAAGCAGTAAAACTCAGGAATTGTTCACAAACTTTAAGAAATATTTCGAGATAGTAGTTGCGCATCAAAATGTGCTACTATTAAAAGACCAGGGTGCTTTTGCGGCTGCTGTTGAATCTGTGAAACCGAAAATGACAACTTTGTCCCCTGTTTACAACTACTTGGATAAGTGGAAGGAAATTTATGCGATCGACAAACCGATTAAAGTAATGCACTGCACTTATCCTTACCGCCCTCAGTACGCGAAGAACGTGACGCGATCGCTCTTTACTAGAATAGTCGATCGCATGGCTAAAATATTTTTACCAAATCAACTTAACAATCCCTGGCGTTTAAAATAATTAAAGTTTGTTGGCAAACTACATCAAAAGTAACAAAATTCAGCCAACAATTCAAAAAAATTAGCCTCAACATATCCGAAAATTTACCTAGAATAAGTATTGCTGGCTTGAATAAAAGTCCTAGATGCATCACTGGGTTTTGTTTACCAAAATACTTCGTTGCTTCCCTTTTCCCTGATTAAAAACCTGGTTTCTTTGGTCTAAATACTTCGTTGCTGCCCTTTTCCCTGGTTAAAAACCTGGTTTCTTTGGTCTCGGGCGCGCAAGTCCCGATTGCCTTGACAAAAGTTCGGTTAAGCAGGAAAATCAAACAAATGTTTTAAACAAAATACTCAGTGAAAGTTTCATTAGTAGTAAGCGATTTGTCAGGAGGAGGTGCAATTCGTGCTTTTCTCTTAGCTCAAGTCCTTAGCGAGCTTAAATGTGATGTAGAAGTTGTTGGATTTCAGTTTGGCAACGAATTGTATGCTATTCCTCCCAGAGACATCCCAGTTTGTGCGATACCGGGTAAAAATTATCCGGGGTTTTTGAGGGATGCTCAAAAACTTTTGAAAAAAATAGATGGGGATATTATTTATGCAGTCAAACCTAAACCTACAAGCTTTGGTTTATCGCTGCTAAAAAAACTGGCGACTCGCCACTCTATAATTTTAGATATAGACGACTGGGAACTGAGCTGGTACGGTGGAGATGAATGGCAATACCGTCCCTCTTTCAAACAACTTTATCGAGATATTTTCAAACACAACGGTCAATTGAGAGAACCAGATCATCCCCTCTATCTCAAGTGGATGGAAAGTCTCATCCACCGTGCTGATGCAGTCACTGTTGATACTGAGTTTTTAAAACAGCGTTTTGGTGGTGTATATTTGCCTAATGGCAAGGATACTGCAATGTTCGACCCTGCTAAATACAATCCTGAATTGAGCAGACAGCGTTACGGCTTGTCCGGGTATAGAATTCTGATGTTTCCCGGAGCACCACGACCTCACAAAGGTGTTGAGGATGTTTTGATGGCTCTCGAACAGTTAAATGAGCCCGATTTAAAATTAGTTATCGTCGGCGGAAGTCCTTATGATGATTATGATGATAAACTTGTGAAACAATGGGGGCGTTGGATTGTTAAACTGCCACGGTTTCCAGTCGAGACGATGCCGTCCGTTGTAGCGGGGGCTCATGTTGTCGTTGTTCCTCAGCGAGAAACTCTCACAGCCGTGGCTCAGTTTCCGCTCAAGCTGACAGATGGCATGGCAATGGCTAAGCCTGTTTTGTCTACGCGAGTGGGGGATATTCCAGCAATTTTAGGGGGAACGGGTTATTTAGTCGATCCGAGTTCTCCCGCTCAAATTTCACAAAAAATTAAATGGATATTTCAAAATTATACAGAGGCTAATTTACAAGGAATGAAAGCTCGGGAAAGATGTGTAAAAGAATATAGTATTCAAGCAATGAAACCGATACTTTCAGATATAATTGCAGGTATGTAAAGGTTATTTTAACACTACTCAATGGAGGAAGAAAAACTGGCTGTTATTAAAGAATATTTTGAGATGCCGTACTGTTTAGCTGGGAATGCTTCAT
Source organism: Microcoleus sp. K4-B3 (assembly GCF_036704615.1). Lineage (NCBI taxonomy): Bacteria > Bacillati > Cyanobacteriota > Cyanophyceae > Oscillatoriales > Microcoleaceae > Microcoleus > Microcoleus sp. K4-B3. The sequence continues at coordinate 90,483 of NZ_JAUBSF010000007.1, read as the reverse complement.
GTCTGCCAATAAGCTACTCCTAAAATTTGCCAGACGATATCCCGGCAGGATTCTCTTAACCGTGATGCTGGGCTTTTCTGGCGCTTTATTCAACGGTATCAGCACTACTCTGATTGTACCAGTGCTTTTAAGTTTTTTAGAGGAAGCTATCGAGCTGCGCGGCGCTCCACCTGTAATTAAAACTTTGATGTATCCCTTTGAGGGAATGCCCGGAAATCAGCGTTTAATGGTGATGACCGGGGCGATTGTTTTGGCAATTTTTTTGAAAAATATTGCGAGTTATATCAATACTTTAGTAGCTACTTCTCTGACGCGCTCTCTGACTTTTGATTTGCGAGAAGCAGGTTTGCGGTTGTTGTTAGAAGTAGATTTAGATTTTTACTCTAAAACTAAAGTCGGGGATTTAATTAATAGATTGGGCGGAGAGATTGGTCGGACTGCTAGTGCAGTTGGCACGGCGATAGGAATGTTTACTACCTCAATCACTGTTTTGGTGTTTGTGGGTCTGCTGCTTTCTATCTCGTGGAAACTGACGGTGACAGCTACAGTTTTGCTGTCGTTAGTTGCTTGGACAAATCAATATATTATTAACCGTTCCAAGCATTTTGGCTACCTGCTTTCTGAAATGTCGAAAGATTATTCAGTTAGGGTGCTGGAAACCATTACTGGGATTCGGCTGGTCAAGTCAACAGGGAACGAGGAAAGGGAGTATCAGCGGATCAAGCATTTAATTCAAAGGCGAGAACAAGCGGATTTTCAGGCTCAGGTAAATTATGCGGCGATCGCCCCAATTAACGAAGTTGTTAATTTAATAGTTATAATTTTGATTGTATTTATAGGTCGCACAATATTTGCGAATGAGATAGAGTCTATTTCTACAATTTTATTAACCTATTTATTGGTAATGTTTAGGTTAATTCCTTTAATTTCTCAGTTGAATAGCGGGCGCAGTCAATTTGCTAATACATCGGCTAGTGTAGAGGTGGTTAATGATTTTTTGAGGTGCGACGACAAGCCATTTATGCTGAACGGTTCTGTGCCGTACACTCATTTGCGATCGGGAATTCATTTTAATAAAATATCTTTTAGTTATCCGAATCACAAAAGTTTAGTTCTTAAAGGAGTAGATTTATTTCTACCTCACGGCACTACGTTGGCTTTGGTAGGAGCGTCGGGTTCTGGCAAGTCAACTTTGGCAGATTTACTGCCGAGATTTTACGATCCTACTGAAGGTCATATCTCGATCGATGGCAGGGATTTGCGTGACTTTGAGCTCAAAAGTCTCAGACAAGCGATGGGTATTGTTAGCCAAGATACGTTTTTGTTTAATGCTTCTGTGCGCGAAAATATTGCTTACGCTAGGCCCCAAGCGACTGAGGAAGAAATTGTGGAAGCGGCGAAGGGAGCGAATGCTTACGAGTTTATCCAACTGTTGCCGGAGGGGTTGGATACTCAAATTGGCGATCGGGGGGTGATATTATCGGGAGGGCAGCGTCAGAGAATTTCAATTGCTAGAGCTTTGCTGCAAAACCCGGAAATCTTAATTTTAGATGAGGCAACGAGTTCGCTGGATACGGTTTCGGAAAGGTACGTGCAAGCGGCGATCGAGAAATTGAGCTGCGATCGCACAACCTTAGTCATCGCCCACCGCCTCTCCACAGTCCAAAAAGCCCACAAAATCGCCGTGATCGATCGCGGACAAGTAGTAGAAATGGGCTCCCACGAAGAATTGCTAGCAAAAGGAGGTTACTACACTCGTTTGTATTCAGTGCAATTTGCCGAAGAAACCGCTCGCGATGAAGCTCTAATTAGAGGTTCTTACGAAATTCGCACTCGCCTGACTCCCATGATAGCTTACCTCAAATTGCTAGTAGATGAAATGGTAGACTCTCCCGAAGAAAGAGACGAGTTAATCAGAGAATCCTTTCACTCGGCTGCTAATATTTTCACGACTTTAGAATTTATAGAAAATACTATTAAGCGTCAAGCTATTAAAAAGTAGTCAGTTGGCAGTTGGCAGTTGTTATTTTCACAATTACCAATTCCCAATTACCAATTACCAATTCCCAATTACCATGTCTAAATATTATATATTTTTTACCAGAAATGTCTTGCCGCAACCCAATGTAGCGAGCTTAGTTCAAGTTGCCCACTCTGCCAATGCCGCAGCAAATCTCGGTTATCCAGCAGTTTTGGTATACCTCCGCAAAGGATGGAATGCTTGGAATCCCGTTGATTTACTTCGTCCTTTTCAACCGAGGAAACCGAATGACCAACTTGCCAAAGTTTACAATATTCAGGAAAAATTAAAAGTAGCAGATTTGCCCATGCCTTGGCCGATCGACATTTGGGACAGCAAGTGGACGAGTGCGAGTACGATCGTCTCAAAATACTATTTACCAATTCACCTGCTTAAATCGACTCAAATTGTCCACACCCGCGACTGGAACTTTGTCAAAGCTGCCATTAAAAATGGTATTCCCGCTATCTACGAACAGCACCACCACGAAGACAAAAATTTTCAACCAGAAATTGTTCGCAATCCTCTATTTCAAATTGCTGTAACTGTTGCATATACTGTCCGAAACAGCATGATTAAGAATGGGATGCCACCGGAAAAAGTAATTACGCTGCACAACGGTTTTAACCATTTTTTTCTCGCGAGACAAACCGAAGCTGCCCAGAATTGGCGACAGCAGTTATTACAAAATGACAAACAGCATTTAGCAGTTTATGCAGGGGGACTTTACCCGTTTAAAGGTGTTGATATGTTGGTGGATGTGGCTAAGGAATTGCCGCTGGTTCAATTTGCGATCGCAGGCGGTGATTCATCCCAAGTAACAGCCTACCAGCAATTAGCCAAAGACAAGCAAGTTAACAACATTAAATTTCTCGGCTACCTGCCTCAAAATCAACTGGCTAGCTTGCTGCAAGCAGCCGATGTTTTGACTCACCCTCACTGTTTGACAGAAGCCGCGACGTTCACTTCTCCTTTGAAGTTCTTTGATTATATGGCATCGGGAACTCCGATTGTAGCGACGGTAATTGCATCTTTAATGGAATTTAAATCGGGAAATATAGCAGCAACTTGGTGCGAACCGGATAACCCGCACCACTTTGCGCAAAGCATTCGAGATTGTTTAACCAAATATCCGAGGAAAATCGAAGGTTATGCAGAAACATTGAATCTTGTCAAGCAATTTTCATGGGAAAATAGGATAGAGAGAATTTTGAGTTATGTAGATGAGTCATTGGTAGGGTGCGTCAGTCCGCAGGCGACAGACAATTGATAAAATTATCAAAACTGACGCACCGTTAACTGTGCGGTGCGTCAGCTTTTCAATTATCAATTATTGCGAAAATCACCCAAGCTGACGCACCCTACATACTGCTAGATTTATTATTAGATATGAACCCAAAAATCATCAGCACAATCACCACCTATCCAGGCATGAACCAAAGCGACTGGCTGTGGCAACAAACCCCCCACAACTTCGGCAAATGGGGAAACATTCAAATGCTCGCCAACCACCCAGAACCAGACTTTTTACTCATGTATCAATTCGACTTTCTCCAACCGCCCAAAAAGCAGTCATGGCTCGACAAAATCCGCCGTCCAAGCCCCCAAAATCCAGAAAATGACATTCGAGAAAAATTGCGCGGTGTCCCCAAGGAACGCATAATTTACCTGATCCGCGAGCCACCCTTACCAGAAGTAATTGAGATTACCAAAGCCAACTACGAACAAGCTAAACTTTATTGCGGTTACGTTTCTGGGCCCGACGATTTAGCACCAAAACCAGATTATATGCCCGCGATTTGGTATCACTCTAACTCGTTTCGAGAACTCGATGAAATGCCTGCGCCACCGAAAAATAAATCCTGTTCTTGGATTACTTCAGGTGTTAGCCGCACCGCCAATCACCGCCACCGATTAGACTTTATCAAATTGCTGCGATCGCAAGAATTGGATTTTGACCTTTACGGGCGAAACTTGCCAACTTGGGCACAGGGAAACGGCACTGTAAACAATAAATGGCACGCTGTCGCACCATACTATTACAACTTAGCTATTGAAAATTATGCAGAAAACGATTTGTATGTCAGCGAGAAGCTTTGGGATGCTTTATTAGCTTGGTGTTTGCCAATTTATTACGGCGGTTCTGCGGCGGATAAATTGCTGCCGGCGGGGAGTTTTCTGCGGCTGCCGAGTTTGGATGAGAAAGGAGTAGAATTTATTCAAGAGGTTGTGGCTAATGCGGATTATTGGCATGAAGCGAGGGAGAAAATTGCCGAAGCCAGACAAATCATTCTCCATGAATTAAACTTGCTCAATTGGCTGTCTAAGTTTGTATCTTAGGAAATAAATTTTAATGATTCGTAAAAGCAAGAACCCCGATTTTCATGATAAGTTCTTGGGGGGAGGGGTGACAGGATGAAGGGGCGGCTTGACTGGCCAGTACGATCGCTCCTGTAGAGTATGTTGTATATTTTGAAGTACCGAGGAGAAGCTGATGGCTTTAAAGAATTACGGTGTTTTAAAAGGTCGTCCTGTGGGACGGCGTTTGGCGATTACGTCTAATGCTCACTACCAAGTTCACTTAGTTTCGGAAGATACAGACTACCGAATTGCCATCAACGTCAAATCGCAGGTAGAACCGTCGGAATTAGAGTATTTGGTTGATGAAAATTTCTCTCATCCCCTGTTGGCAGATTTGGCAGATTTGCCTTTGGGCTTCAAGGAACTGGAGAGAAAGCCCGGTGGTTTGGCACTTGATTTTATTCGCGGTAATTTGTTCGATCGCACTAAAATGATACCTATACCCTTCGAGGTACCTGGTGCGGACAATGACTTAAACGAGAAAATTGACAAATACGTCCAGCGGGCAATGTCGGATGAATTAGCCCATATCTATGCTTTCGGCGAGAAATGGGGGCCGGAAACCATCAAAGACAAAATCTTCGGTTTTTTGCCCGGTAACGGCATTCACGACATCCACATGAACCAGGGAAATGCCGGCAAGTTTGCCAAGGATAACGGCGTTTGGCAAGACGGCGGAATGCTGTTACACTTCCCGTCAGAGAACCGCTGGATAGGGATTTTCCTGAAGTTTCAATCGCAAACTTGGCACAGTGAGGACGATGTGGGACAGCCCATTCATACTATACCCGCACCTATTCCCGGCACACCTCCTGTCAAAGTCGAGCCAGGTAAAGTTCCAGAACCTGACTACATTGTCAGAATTGTGGCGGCGTTAGTAAGTCCTGTGGGTGAAGATGCTGGAAAGGAAACCGTAACGCTGCTGAATGCTTCACCGGATGTAATCGATTTGACTGGATGGTCGATCGCAGATAAGTTAAAGAATAAGCATACCCTCTCCGGTACGGTTGCTGCTGGTGCTTCTCTGGCCGTTACCTTGCCGCCAAACGTGCAACTGAGCAAAAAAGGCGGCTTGATTACGCTGCTGAATAAACAAGGTTTGAAAGTTGACGGCGTGGCGTACACTCAGCAACAAGCACAGCGCGAAGGTTGGACGATCGTGTTTTAATTATACGACTTACGCACGGGTCAGAAACCGGGTTTTTTGCGAGAATCATTAGCAGCCCGAAGAAACAGTAAAAAACCCGGTTTCTTTGGTTTTGATACGTAATTTTGGAACTCAGGAAATAGCGCAATGACAGCAAATCAAAGTCAACCCAGAGAATACGATGCTGTCAAGGGCGGTGAATCTCAAGTGCCATTAGCTGCGGCTGTTTTAGGCGGGATTTCCGGCGTTAAGAGTCGTTTGGCTTCACCGATTGTCGAGGTAAAAATTGCTGCACTGTCTGAAGCGCTCAAATATGGAGAAGCTGGCTTAGATTTAATAATTGGGACACTGCAAGATGAATCAATGGCGGTGAAGTTTGCAGCCTATTCGCTGCTGAAGGATAGAGATGAACCAAAGATAAAACAGCAGTTACAGAACTATTTGCCTATTTTTGAATTTGATGTGATAACAGTTGATGCTGAAGGAAAAGAAAACAGTCGTCATAGTTCCTCTGCTCACTTCTTCCCGGAAGACTTAGGGAACAAAGTTGTGCTGGAAATGGTTTATATTCCCGAAGGCACTTTTATGATGGGTTCGCCAACAACAAGAGAACGTAGAGACGATTCGGAAAATCCACAGCATCAAGTAACAGTACCCGCTTTTTATGCAGGCAAATATCCCATCATCCAAGCACAGTGGCAAGCAATGATGGGAAACAACCCATCGAAATTTAAAGGTGAAAAACTTCCTGTAGAACAAGTATCGTGGCAAGATGCCATCGAATTCTGTGACAAACTATCCCAAACAACCGGGAAAAAATATCGTCTCCTGAGTGAGGCAGAATGGGAATATGCCTGTCGCGCTGGTACAACAACTCCATTTTATTTTGGGGAAACTATTACCCCGAAATTAGCCAACTATGACGGAGGGTTGCCCTACGAAAACGGCCCGAGAGGAGTTCGGCGTCGAAAAACAACAGATGTCGGGATTTTTCCTCCCAATGCCTTTGGATTGTATGATATGCACGGCAATGTTTTGGAGTTGTGCAGCGATAAGTCTCACTATAGCTACAATAGCGCACCAACTGACGGAAGTTATTCGGAAATGGGCGCAGATAATTCCCGAAACCTGTGTGGTGGTTCTTGGTACAATGTTTCGGCTCGATGCCGTAGTGCCAGTCGCTACGCGGGCTTGGTGGACTATAACTGGGCTAACGTTGGTTTTCGCGTAGCGGTAACGTCGGTTTCTCTTTTGTCTTAATCTCTCACGATCGCCCTTCTCTACCATTTTACTAAATGATTCGGCGGTTGAAACCGCAACGACACAAACAAAGTCCGCCTTCGCGAGACTATAGATATGAATGGAATTTGCACGCTAGCCAACGATACAGTTTACGATCAACTAATTGCCTTGCTCAACAGTATTGAAGTTATCTTAGGCTCAAATACTCCTGTCTGTATTTATCCTTTCGACGATCAAATACAGCAAATCCAAGCTGAAATTGTTAACCGTCCCAACGTCTTTATTTATGAAGATAGCGCCTCAATTCAGCGGTGGGACAAATTCATGCAAGCAGCCGCACCAGAGCGTTTGAACCGCAAAAAATTCCGGCTTTACGGCGCACACCGGCGCTTTTGCGCTTTCGACGGCCCGTTTGACAAGTTTATCTACATGGATGCCGATACTTTGGTGATGAATTCCCTTGATGCGGTTTTTCATAAGTTAGAGGAATCGGATTTTGTGGTTTATGATTTTCAATTTCGCGACCCAACTAAAGTATACAATATTCAGTCCCCAAAACTCCTCGAATTTTTTGAGCAAAATCGGATCGACTCGGAAATATTTTGTTCTGGATTTTACGCCAGTAAGCAAGGATTGTTTGATCAAGATACTAGGGAATGGCTATTAGATCAACTGCAATCGGGCGAGGCGGAAATTCTCTATGCAGGTGCGGGAGAACAGCCGTTGCTCAATTATATGGTGATGAAAACGGGGATGAATAGCTATAATTTTGCTTATAGCCTCCCGGATAGCGAAAAAACCGGGTGCAGCGTCACTTCTAAACATTTTGAAGAACGCGATCAAATTTTGTATGACAAAGGAAACCGACTTACTTACATTCATTATATTGGCGTGCAGCCCGATTTAATTCGGAGAGTTTGTGCGGGCGAAAATATTGAGTTTCCCTATCGCGATTTGTTTCTGCATTACCGCTATCTCCGCGAACCGTCCAAGCGTCCGATTTTTGCCCAAGCGCCAAAGTCTTATACTGAGGTTTCTGCGCCGAATTTGTTAAAAAGGGTATTGAGAAGGTTGAGGATAAATGTATGAGTCGCGGTATTTATATTGTTGCGAATGATAAGGTGATCGAAAGTGCGATCGCCCTTTTAAATAGCATACGTTTGTACAATTGTCAAGTACCAATTTTTATGATTCCCTTCGACGAGAATTATCAGCAAGTCGCAGTCGCACTCAGCAGTCTCCACGGGGTGCAATTGTTCCCAAATCTGGAGTTTGTGGAACAGTTTACCAGGGAAATTGGCCAAATGTTCGATCGCAACTTTTTAGCCCTCCCCAACAAAATGCGAAAACTCGCCGCCTGGTTTGGCCCGCTTGATGAATTTCTGTACATCGATACCGATATCATCGTCTTTGAAGACATCGCAGCCAACCTCAACAAACTATCAGAAGTAGACTTTTTTTGCTGCGACTACCACCACCTCAGCGAAAAACTGCGAAATGTATTTTCACCACTTGTAAAAGAACAAAATATCTTTACCGACTCACAGCTTCAAGATTTATTTAACAGCGGTTTTTGGGCTTCGAGAAAAGGAACTATTTCAGAATCGCAAATGTATGAGATTTTGCGAGAATGTTCGCAGCATCGAGAATATTTTGACTTTACTCAAAATGTCACAGACCAACCTATACTAAATTATATCATTCTTAAGCTGATTCCCAAGCGCTGCAATCTTGTTAAAGATTCAGCAACCGAACCTGGAAGCTGGGCTGGTTCCAAGCATTTTCAGGAAATAGATTATGTTCTTTATGACAAAGGTAAAAGGTTAAAATATATTCACTGGGCTGGAATACCAATTAAATCGGGTAGTCCTTATTGGAAACTTTGGAAACATTATCGTTATCTCAATGAGGAAGAGGAAAAACAAAATTTAGTGCAAAAAATATTTCGATATTGGCATGGATAAATAATATTGTTTGTATTCACGCGGCGATTGAAACAGCTAGCAACGCGAGCACACAAACGAAGTCCACGCGGAATAAGAAATTAACTGGTTTACAGGCCGCACCTAGTAACGAGTAGAATTATTCAATCTAAAATCTCAAATCTCAAATCTCAAATCTGATGGCTGATGGCATTTATATTCTGGCAAATGATGTTGTTTTCGACCAATTCGTGGCTTTATTAAACAGTCTCGAAGTCAATGGGGCGAAAAATATTCCTGTTTGCATTATTCCCTACGATGATAACCTGCAAAAAGTACGATCGCACATTTCCACCCTACACAATGTCACCCTGTTTGAAAATACCGATTCTATCCATTTCTGGGAAGACTTTGCAACACAAGCTTGGACATCTCACCACAAGGCTCAAAAAGTTTGGCAAGCTAAAGGTTGGCAGCCAGTTCACTGTTTGGAAATGCACCGAAAGTTTTGCTGTTTTGACGGCCCTTTTGACAAATTTGTCTATTTTGACTGCGACACTCTGTTAATGGGTTCTCTAGATAACATCTATCAAAAACTTGATGAGTTTGATTGGGTAGCAAACGATTTTCAATACAAATCAGATCTTAATTATGTATTTGACTTATCCTCCGCGAAACTGCCAAAAATTTTGAACATTAACCAACTGCAATCTCATGTTTTTTGTGCTGGTTGGTTTGCTTCAAAAAAAGGTATTTTAAATCAAAATAACTCACATCAATTTTTAGATAAATTGATTTCAGGAGAAGCAGAAATTTTGTCTTTGCGGGGAACCGACCAACCTTTATTTAACTATTTAGTCGCCCGCAGCGGTATCTCTTTTTATAACTTTGCTTATCATCAACCTGCACTGGTAACGGGAAATCATTGGTCTTCTCAATTTGAGGTGATAGATTATGTTCTCTATGACAAAGGGCGACGGTTGACTTACTTGCACTACATGAGCATTTCGGCTACAAAGTTTACTCGATTGTGTGCTGGCGAAGATGTTGAGATTCCTTACCGAGAGGTGTTTCTGCACTACCGATATTTGAATTCGCCGGAAACAAAGCCAAAACTCGCGCCTCCAAATTTGTTGGTTCGCTTGCAGAGAAATCTCAAAACTTGGGGAAGTCAAAAAGTTAACAATTTTCAATTTAAGCTGCGGAATTTCTGGGATAAATAGCATCTAACTGTACTCTAACTGTACAAAGACTGAATCCACTCCCATTCGCGCCTTAAACCTTCTTCTAAAGCAACCTGCGGCTGATAATCTAAGATTTTATTGGCTTTAGACACATCCGCGCTAGTGTGCCGCGCGTCTCCCCTCGCAGCTTCGGAAAAATTGATCCGAATAGGTCGATCGACAATTCTCTCTATTGTATCAATAACTTCTTTTAAAACTACCCGACTTCCGCCACCAATATTAAAAACTTCCCCCGCAGCTTCCGGAACCTCAGCCGCCGCTAAATTCGCAGCAACGCAATCGCTGATAAATGTAAAATCCCGCGTTTGCAATCCGTCCCCGAAAATTGAAATCGCCTCGTCAAACAAAATCGACTTAAAAAACTTGTGAAAAGCCATATCGGGGCGCTGTCTCGGCCCGTAAACAGTAAAATAGCGCAGCGAAGTAGTCGGAAGGCCAAAATTTTTGTAATAAAGCCCGCACAAACGTTCACCGGCTAATTTCGTAATTCCGTAGGGAGAAACCGGCTGGGGACAAGCATTTTCACTCGTCGGGAATGACTCAGCATTGCCGTAAATAGAAGAAGAAGAAGCATAGACAAACTTTTGCAATCTTGGCGCATCTTTGGCCGCTTCTAACAATACTTGAGTGCTGTTAATATTGCGATCGGTATAGCTGCGAAAACCGTCGCCCCAGCTAGCACGAACTCCTGCTTGCGCCGCCTGATGAAATATTACCTTAGCATCGGATAAAAGACCTCGCCAATTTAGAGACAAAATATCCCCTTCCACCAATTCAAAACCCGGATACTTTTCAAATCGTGCAATATTCTTGCGCTTGAGGGCCGGATCGTAATAATCGTTGAACTCATCAACACCGATCACCGTCTCTCCTCGATTTAAAAGAGTTTCTACTAAGTTAGACCCAATAAATCCCGCCGCACCCGTAACAATTAAAATACTCATTCGATTTTAGATTTTAGATTTTAGATTTTAGATTTTAAATCTTTAAAATTTTACACAAATTACTGCCTAAGTTGTCATCCTCTTCTTTCTCTTCATCTGCGTTCTCGGCGGTTCCCAAAGCCTCTAATTAGGATAACCCTAGATAACTAGATAACTATCAACCCCCTTGCTTCTCACAAAAGAGGTTGATATTTAACTCTTATCCTTCAAAAGAATCCAGATCCAGCGCTTGGGAACCTCCCCGTTCTAGCTCGATCAAAAGCTTGCCTAGCTGAGTCCAAACTAGCCAGGCCGTCAGTACCGTCAGTGGCAAAGCTAGCGCATAACAAAGTAGTTTTGGGAAGGCAAAAATCTCCATCCCCGAAGCTAAAAATACACAAATTCCGCCAGCCATTCCCAGAAAAGGTATCAGCAATTGCAGCCCTTGCAGGTTAGCCAAAGTGCGAGTAGAACGATTTTTAGACCACAGTTGTACGCCTTGTTTGAGAGTTGCTTCAAATGCTACGCCGGAAGCCATACCTGCTAGTAATCCAGCCGACATTAAAAAATAGGGAGGTTCTGGAAAATAATACACGAATAATTCCTTAATTTGGGTAATTGGAAATTGGGAATGGGGAATGGGGAATAGGGAATGGGAATGGGGAATAGGGAATTGGCAAGAGTAGAATTATTTTTCTTCCTTCTTCCTTCTTCCCTCTTCCTTCTTGATGAGATCCGTTACATCCGTTACATCCGTCGAGCGAATCCGTTGCCGAACTTCCTTCTAGTTAAAATCGAGTTAGCGCCGCTGCTCCTGCTGTGGAAAAATCCGCCAAAGCGCCTAGAGCAACGTTGAACAGGCGACCTGGTTGCAAGTCTTCCTTGACTAAGTTCCACAGGCGGCGAACTTCTTCGGTGTGGAGTCGATCGTCCTCTATCAAAGCCAATATCAATTGGCGTCTCAAAAACGACCCTTCATCTGACAGCAAAAATTGCAAGCCTAGTTGGGCGGTGGGGAGCAAGTCGAAACTGCGATCGGACCTAGCGATCGCGATCATCTCCTCCAACCTGTTCCACTGGAATTTGCCATCTTTGAATAATACCTCAATCAGACGCCGCCGCAGTGCCGGAGATTCTCCGTTCAACAAACGCCGCGCTACATAAGGATACGCCACCTCGACTATCTTGAAATCGGGATTCAGCGTCAGGGCCAAACCTTCTTCTGTCACCAGAGAGCGAATAATTAAGGCAAATTTCGCCGGCACTCGGAAAGGATAATCGTACATCAACTCCGAAAACTGGTCTGTAATCGTCTTGAAGTTAAAATCTGACACCTTTTCGCCGACGATATCGCCGAGCACAGATTCCAACGCCGGGACGATCGGCATAATATCTGTATCTGGAGTCAAAAAGCCAAGTTTGACAAAATCCTTGGCTAACTCTAAGTAATCTTTGTTGATCAAATGAACGACAGAATCAACCAAAGTTTCTTTAGTTGTTTCTTCCATCTGATCCATCATCCCAAAATCAATGTAAGCCATGCGTCCGTCCGCTAAGGCAAACAGATTTCCCGGATGGGGGTCAGCATGAAAAAATCCGTGTTCCAGCAACTGCCGCAAACCGCTGCGGACTCCGACTTCAATTAAACTATCGGTATCCAAACCTGCGGCTTTAACACGTTCTATATCTGTCAGCTTGATGCCGTCAATCCATTCGAGAGTGAGAACGCAGTTTGAAGTATAGCGCCAGTAAATGCTCGGAACTTTTACTGTCGGGTCGTCGGCAAAATTTGTAGCAAATTTCTCGGCGTTGCGGCCTTCATTGATATAATCAATTTCCTCGAACAATTTGATACCGAATTCATCGACTATTAAACAAAGGTCGTGACCGAGATTCAGCGGCAGCAACGGGCCCAACAATCCAGCCCCCCAGCGCATTAAATAAAGATCGAGGCTCAAGACTGGCAGCAAATTCGGTCGCTGAACCTTGACTGCTACTGCTTCCCCGGTGAGGAGGCGAGCTCGGTAGACTTGACCGAGACTTGCCGCGGCCACAGGTTCGGGGGAGATTTCGCTATAGGTTTCGCTAATTTTGCGATCGAGTTCCGCTTCAATAATCTCGAAAGCTCGCACGGAGTCAAACGGCGGCAACTGATCCTGAAGTTTAATCAGTTCTTCGAGAAAGTCTTTGCGGATCAAATCCGGTCTGGTAGAAAGAGCTTGGCCGACTTTAATGAAAGTGGGGCCCAAGCGAGTGAGTATTTGTCGCAGGTGGGTGGCCCGTTCCGGCTGGTGTGCTGCGACTTCGTGCTGCCAACTGTCCCACAGCATCCCCAGCACAAAGCCCGCAAAAGACCAAATAACGGTAATTGCGCGCCAAATTGCTTTCCAAGGACGGTTGCGGTAATACTGAGCGATCGCTTGTGGATCGTAGCGTCTAGCCTGAGTGAATTGATACTGAGGCACTCGTTTATTTTCCTCTTATCTTCTGAAAATTACAGGTTAAATTGAGAATTGGGCATCGGGCATCGGGCATCGGGCATCGGGCATCGGGGATGGGAAGTCGAAAATTCAAACATTCTTTATTTTTCCTTCTTCCTTCTTCCGACTTCCATCGGGCTTCTTCCCTCTTCCTTCTTCCTTCTTCATCATTGACCGATCGCATTGCAAGTTTTAGGCGAGCGGAAAATGCAGCCGTTCGAGGCGGATTGCTAGCCTAAATTTGTTTCTTTTCATTAAATATAGTACATAAAAGTACAAGTGATCGGTCAAAATACTTAACGGCTCTCCCTGACCCAGCCCAAAAACGGATACGCTGCCACGTACTTAAGTCGTGGAAAGATAAAAATTTTAGACCAAAGTTCAAGATCCCAGATTTATCTGTGGGGTAAATCTAAAATCTAAAATCTAAAATCTAAAATCTAAAATCGACTGACCGCTGCACATTCTCACAGCACTGCAACCCTGCAATTCTTTTCTCCTCCTGCATTTGCCTCGCTTCTGCCATCGCGCCAAAGCTACCGGATGCGATCGGCCTTTGCCAAGCAATCTTTCAGCCCATAAATCGTCCGCTTTTGTTGATCCCTCGACAGTTCGGGAAACATCGGCAAAGACAAGACCTCGCGACAAACTTGCTCGGCCTGTGGCAACTGACCGGGGAGATAGCCCAAAGATTTGTAAACAGGTTGCAGGTGCAAAGGTAACGGATAGTAAACCATCGAACCGATGCCGGATTCCTGCAACTGAGCCCGCATCCAATCTCGAAAATTGCTAGAGGGATTTTGCGCGTCTTCTGGACTTGTCAGCCGGATCGTGTATTGATTCCAAACTCCTTTTGCTTCCGGCAATTCTTTGGGAACGGCAACTCCGGGCACGCGGGAGAGAAATTCGCTGTAAAGTGTCGCGATCGAACGTCGCTGGGCGTTCCAACTGTCGAGATATCGCAATTTAATGCTAAGAATCACCGCTTGCAGGGCATCTAAACGGCTGTTGTAGCCGATTTCTTCGTAGAAATATCTAGAAGACTGTCCGTGTTCTTTGAGCACTCGCATCGAAGCTGCGAGGGCAGGATCGTTTGTCGTCACCGCGCCACCGTCACCGCAAGCGCCTAAATTTTTGGTCGGGTAAAAACTGAAGCAGCCGACATGGCCGATGCTGCCGACTTTTCGAGACTGCCACTCGGCCCCGACAGACTGCGCGCAATCTTCAATTACGGCTAAATTGTGCCGAGTCGCAATTTCCATCAGGCGAGTCATGTCTACCGGTTGGCCGAAGATGTGTACTGGCATAATTGCCTTTGTTTTGTCGGTAATTGCCGCTTCGAGGAGCTCGACATCCAGATTAAAAGTCCCGCTGTCAATATCAACAAATACGGGAGTTGCACCGACGGCGCTAATTACCTCAGCCGAAGCAAAAAAGGTAAAAGGAGTGGTAATCACTTCATCGCCGGGGCCAATTTTGAGGGATCGCAAGGCCAAAATCAGCGCATCCGTGCCGGAGTTACAGCCAACGCACTCGGAAACGCCGATGTAGTCGGCGAACTCTCGTTCAAAACTCTTCACGACTGGGCCGCCTACGTAGCCGCCAGAGGCAAGCACTTTTTGCACCGCAGCGGTGATCTCGTCGCCAATCTGCGCGTATTGGCGGGTTAAGTCGAGGGGGGGAACATTATTCACTCTTCACACCATAAATTTCAAGCATTATCAAAGCAAATTCTTGCAGCAAAACTGTTTCTCAGAAACGTTTATTGCAATATCTTATATTTGGACAGGCAAACAATCACATTATCGAAAGGGTTCTCCGGTGTTAATTGAGCTAGATTTTACAGATTTGGGTTGGGCTTTGGGGATGGTGGCGATCGCGATCGGGCTTTCGGCGTGGCAGGGATTGGGATTGGAGGGGGCGATCGCGATCGCCGCAGGGCGCACCCTGATCCAGCTAATCTTAGTCGGATACGTGCTCGCAGTCATATTTGACCCCGAGGGGAAAAATCCTTGGCTGGTTTTAGCAGTTTTAGCAATCATGCTGACAACAGCTAGCATGGTTGCCAGCAACCGCATCAGCAAAAAAATCAAGAACTTACTGCCCTTAGTTTGGGGTTCAATTTTTATCAGTACGGCCTTGACTCTCGCCTATACAAACTTGCTAATTTTGCAACCTGATCCTTGGTACGAACCGCAATACCTGATTCCTTTAGCGGGTATGATATTGGGCAATGCCATGAACTCCGGGGCGATCGCCGGCGAAAGACTTGTCAGTACAGTTAATAGCAGCCAGTTAGAAATAGAAACCCATTTAAGTTTAGGTTCGACCCCGCAGCAAGCAGTAAAGCAGTACCGCAAAGATGCGATCAAAGCTGGATTAATTCCGACATTAAACACAATGACAGTTGTAGGAATCGTGACTTTACCGGGAATGATGACAGGTCAAATGCTGAGCGGTGTCAGTCCTCTCGATGCAGCATCTTACCAGATTTTGATTATGTTTGTGTTAGCGCTGGCAACTTTAATCGCAACTCTGCTGTTGACTGAGGGATTGTCCCGGAAGTTTTTTAATCAAGATGCACAATTGATAAAATGGTAATTGGGAATTGGGAATTGGGAATTGGGAATTGGGAATTGGGAATTGATAATTGGGCATTGATAATTGGTAATATAATGTAGGTAGGAACTTGCATTTAGCCTTATTTATTGAACAGGCTTTCCGGCTTGTTCCACACAGAGTGAGTTATCTTGTGGGGTGAGCCGAATAGCCCGCCCCAGTCATCACTAAGGAGAATAGCCATGATTCAAATAGCAACTAAACCGCTAACTTTTGAAGAATTTGCGGAATGGAAGCCCGAAAATGCACGTTATGAACTGCACAATGGAGAGATTGTTGAAATGTCACAGCCATTAGGAGAGCATGAAGAAGTTATCAGTTTTTTAGGTTCAGAATTAAACGCTGAGTCCAGAAGGCGAAAACTTCCGTACATTTTCCCCAAACAAGCCTTAGTTAAAAAGATCGAAAACCTCTCTGCTTATTCTCCAGATATTTTGATATTAAACCGCCCAAGTTTAGCATCAGAACCTCTGTGGCAAAAGTTCTCAACTGTGACTCAAGGCGCATCAATTCCGCTCGTTGTTGAAGTCGTTAGCACGAATTGGCAAAATGACTACATCAGGAAGGTGGGCGAATATGAACTAATCGGGATTCCTGAATACTGGATTGTGGATTATCTCGGTTTGGGCGGCCGCAGGTTTATCGGGAATCCCAAGCAACCGACTATTTCGATTTATCGGTTGGTTGATGATGAGTATGAAGTTAGTCAATTTCGGGGAGATGACAACATCGAATCCGCAGCTTTTCCAGAGTTGAATTTGACGGCGCAACAAGTTTTTCAAGCTGGATTGACTGCGGGTGAAATTGCTGGGGATACCGATTAGTTTTGAATGAACAGGACTTATGCAAGAAGTAATTTTACGCGCTACTCATCGCGGTAAGGCGCGCAGTGCAAACCTGCAATATAGAAGTGATGCGTAAATCCTGACTTACTCTTTTACTCATATGAAATAATTGGAATTAATCGTTCCTCGATTTCATTAATATAGGCTGTTAAGCCTGTATGAACACCTTTTTTTCGTAGAAGTTCCAGACTCGTGTCTTCCCAGCACTGTTGTTCGCGTTCCATCTTGCCACCTGTTAGCTTTTCGACAACAACTTTAGGATTTCTAATGCGATCGGGTTCTTCCCATGAGTTAGATCGTAGCCTGTGTGACTCTTCGCAAGGATTAAACGTCAATTCGGTCGTTATCTCTTGAAGAATTTGTTTTTCCTCTTGATTAGATGGAATAAACCCATTCAACACCCAAGCTTCCCGCATTCGATCGGCTGTACCAATAATAATTGCTAATTTAGGTTGTCGATCGATGTGTTCTGAACGCGCTTGCTCGATCCCTTGTCTTCGTTCAGGTTGATTATCTAGATCGCGGATTAGGAGAACTGCTTCAATCTGTCGTGTTTTTTGAATAAATCGTACTAAATTCAGAATTTTTATAGCGGCTGCACCATCAGCTTTTAATGCTCCATCTTTACGATGACCTAAATACCTTGGAGGACGGAATCCTAAGCTTTGTTGGAAATTCTCTATAATTTGATTAATATTTTTCCAGCAAGAATTCTCTGTGCCAGCTTCTAAACCACTCCATTGAACTAGATGTTGCAGCATCTCAGGTTCTAACCAATCAAATTTTTCTACTAAAATGCGATCGGCTAATTTAGTAGCGGTTCTTGCATCTGCGCTACTTTCCACAATCACCACAAACTCAATCATTGATTTCTCCTGCAACCACCCAATCTTCTCCCTCCGCATCCCAGAATTCTCCCGTGGTTAAAGTTTGTTTTGCCCATTCTACATCAGGATGTTCATCCAACCGTTTGCAATGAGTCACACCTGAATTGTTGTTACTTAATACGTGGACTTGAGAAGGAATAAGTTGATCCACAATGTAAGGAGAATGGGTAGAAAAAATAATTTGCAGATTGGGGTTGTCTTGAAGAATATCCTTGAAAACAGCGATTAAGTCTCGTTGCGCTTTGGGATGGAGTCCCTGTTCAACATCATCTAGTAACACTAAATTAGGTTGATTGGGATTCATCAAAACAGTCAGTAATCCGAGAGCGAGCATTGTTCCTTCGCTAATGGCATGGGCTGGAATACCCTTACCAGTATTCATGTCTAGGACAACTTCTTGCCCTACAAGTTCCTGACTTTCTTCGTAGGGGATAGATTTGCCATCGACTCCGATTAAGCGTTGGCGATTGAGCACAACTTTAGCTCGCCTTACCCCTATCTTGCGTACACCTGGTACAATCCGCTTCAACATTTCCTGTAAAGATTGAAATTTATCTGGAGCTTCGGCACGAAGATAGTCTAAGGTAGGTGCTAACCCTGAACCATCGAACTCAACTCGCGGTGTAATTTCATCACTGTAAGCTGCTTTAGCAAGATTACTGGCTACCAGTTTAAGATTAACTGTGTTTCTCAAAGATTGCTGAATTGGCTCTGGAGTATCCATTAAGGAAACTTTTGACATTCCTTTCCTATTTTCCTGATTTGGCTCGGCATTCCACAATGCTCTAAAAACCCACTTCTGAGTAACGGCTTGTCTCCAGTCATAGGAAGCTTCCCAATCATTTCGATCAGGGTTTTTCCAAAAACCACTTGCACTAACACCCATATTATCTTGCCCAATTGTTGTAATAAATTGAGGCGCTCTTTCATGCTGAAAAATATTGTCAAATGATGAATTAGCAAGCCGGCTGAAATAATGCAATGCTTGCAACACTGATGTTTTACCAGAACTGTTTTGTCCTACGAGTGCGTGTAGGCGTGAACTATCTAAACTAAGTTTTGTATCTTTATGACTTTTGAAGTTATGAAGTTTGACATTTTCTAGCATTTGATTGCTAACATCCTTTTATACAGTTTGATTGCCGAAATTGTAGCGTGTGTTCGGATGTTCTAAGTTGTTAGCGCGCATTTAATTGTAACAATCATGTTTCTTGAAACAATGAGTGGGGCGTTGCTTCTAGCCCGCCCCAAAAACTAAAATTAAATGCCGTAACAGCTTACTTCGGTTCGTGACTCCCAATCCGCTTGCCTTCGGCATCGTACACCTGCAGCGGGATTTTCGCGTTTTCGGCGATCGCCTCCAAGGCTTTTTGCAAAGTTTGAACGTGCTTTTCTACAGCTTGGCGAGTCTTAGTAGCGTTGTTGTTTTCCGCTTGGATGAAAGTTTGTTGCAGTTTCTGCACGTAATTAGGAGTCATCTGCACGGCAATCAAACCTTTGCTAACAGTATAGTCGCAAATCTTGGGGTTGCCTTTACAAGTTCTATCTAAATCCGTGCGGGCTTTTTGCAGGTTTCTTTCTTCCTGCAACCTTACTTCTGCTTGCTGCAAGGAAGTTTTGTAGGAAGCGAGCAGCGGTTGGGCTTTCTCGGAAAATGAAGTTGCCGCCGGCACTTGCTCCGCGTAACTCAAAGCTCTCCGCCAGTATTCTGACGCTTTAAACCAGGCGTTTTTGCCCTCAAAAATTCGAGCTTCCGCTGCTAAAGTCACAGCTTGAGTATACGCATTTTCCGAAATTCCTTCGACATTTTTGCGCTCGCGAGCTTCTGAAAGTTTGATTTCGTATTTGGGAACTAGCAGTTTAGCTTGTTGGTAAGATGTCGTGCTCGTGGGAATTTCTGATAGGATGTCGAGGGATTCTTCCCAACCTGATTGCACTTGAGTCCAAGTCTCGGCTGTCTGAGCTACTGCTTCGCGAGCTTCTGCTATTTGAGCTGTATTTTTGGCGGCGAGCAGCGTTTTTTCGGCTTGTTTCTCTGTGCTTAAATGCCGATTTCCAGTTGCTACATTCTTCCGGTATTCTTTTGACTTTCTCTGAGCAAACGGATACACTGGGCTGTCTGTGGGGATTTCTCCGAGTTCGGCGATCGCACTTTGCCACAGAGCTTGCGCTTCCTGACCGTTCTGGGCCGAATAAGGCGGATTTTGGGTTTTCTGGGCTGCCGACTGTGCGAAGCGCCCTGCATCGATCGCAGAGTTTAAATTCTGATTTTGCTTCCGGTAGTTTTCCAGGGCGCTTTGAGCTTCACCGCGATGAATTGACCATGAGGGAATCGGTTCTAAAAGGGCGATCGCCTGTTTTAACTGTCGCTGCGCTTCTTGGGGACTGTTGGCAACTTTTGACGTTTTCAGCGTCTTCGTCGAATTCTCGCTCAACTGCTTGGCATTAGCTAATGCAGTACATTCTCCGATGACGCAGGGGCGGCTCAGCATATAATAACCGCCTGCCAAAATTAGCGCCGCCATGCTGACCATTCCTGCTGCAGCCAGCATCGCAAACGGTGAATGCTTGGGTTTTTGGGCAACTGTTACCGCTTCCATATCCAGCGGATTGAAGGGATTGTCTGCAATATCTGTCGGTATTGCAGCTACCTTAAAGGCGATCGGATCGGAATTGCTGGAACTCTCAGACAAATTGGGGAAATATTCTTCATCCCACGCATCTTTCCCATCGGTTTCTAACGGTATATCCTCCTCTACATCCGCCGTCTGGGCTGCATTTTCTGTTAAGACTATCCCGGTTTCTGCTGCGGGGATATTCTCTGTTTTTTTGAACAACTGCACTGTTTTGGGTCTAGACAAAACAGGCTGGTGCATGGTAAAAGAATGGAAAGCATAAGGCTGTTTTTGCCCGGTAATTTTTAGGCAAAGTCCAATCTGTTGAATAGATTCCGGTTCAATTTCGATAATTGCTGCTTCTAGCACCGCAAAAGTCGGTTTGGCTTTGAGAACTAAACTGCGCGGGTGTTCTCCCACAACCGTTAAAGAGTCATCTCGAAAATCGCAACTAATATAAAGCGGTAAATTTTTAAATCCGGCTGCTTGCAAGTGCTGCTGCAACTTTACTTCTAGAATTTGGGCGTTGCTTTGTCGCGCTGCTACTGTCATATTTTTCCTCTGTCTGATATCACCACTTTCGCTTTTAGATTTTGAATTTTAGATTTTAGATTGCAGAACTGTCGGGATTTTTGATTTGTTTGAACTTTGACACCGATTCATTCCAAATCTTAACTCTTAAAATTCAAGTTGCAACCAAATCTTAACTCTCAAATCTCAACTTGCAATGTCTCTCCGTAACTTTCACTGTAATAAACTTGAGTCACGTCAAAACGCCCGCCGTATTGTTTCAAAGGTTCTGCTGCATAACCAAGCGGCAGCAAACAGCAAACATCTACTTCTTCGGGAATTTGAAAGGCTTCTTTCACCTTAGCGCCGACAAAACCTTCCATCGGACAACTGTCTACCCCAAAGCTTTTAGCTGCAATCATTAAGTGAGCTACTGCGAGCATTGTATGTCTGTTTGTCCAAGCTTCTAGGGAGTCGAAGCAGGGACGGTTCTCGAACAATTGCGGGATTGCTTGTCGCATATAACCGGCTAAATTGTCATTCATTGCCCCTGTGGCTTTCCCCAATTCGATGACGGCTTCGGTGTTTTCGGGTTCACCGGCGCGCCGATCGCCACAACAGATTAATACTACTGGGGCTTCTACCACTTGGCGCTGATCGAAAGCGCAAGCTTTTAATTTTTCTTTGCTGGCTGGGTCTTGAAGTACAATAAACCGCCAAGGCTGCAAGTTGTAACCCGAGGGCGATCGCACTCCCAATCGCAAAATCTCTGCCAATATTGCTGGGGGAATGACATCGGGTTTGAAGCTGCGCGCGGCCCGCCGGCTTTCGATCGCCGTTTTAACATTAATTGAAGGTTGGATTTCAATTGTCATGGATAATTGGTAATTGGTAATTGGTAATCGGTAATTGGGCATTGGGCATTGGGCATTGGGCATTGGGCATTGGGATTGGTAACTTAAAAAAGTTGAATTGTTTTTCTTCCCTCTGCCTTCTTCCCTCTGCCTTCTGCCTTCTGCCTTCTGCCTTCTTCCTTCTTCACCCCAAGCCCAACTCGCGCTTGAGCAAATTAATGGACTTAGAGCCGATGTAATTTTCGGAGCATATCAGTTGCGGGGGACGAATAATATCTTCTCTAGCCGCATTGATGGCAGCTTTTACTGTAGCAAAACTCGGTTGGTCGCAAAAAATTGTTCTGGCCGATCGCACGATCGAGTTAATCTTGTAGTCGTCTGACACCAAGGCCGTCATCACCAGTAAATCCTCTCCCCGGATGCTGTGGATGATGACTTCGGTCGATCGCAGCATTCCCGGACTCAGGCTGACGAGACCCAAATAACTGTCTTTCGGCAAACCCCCGACTAACTGGATTTCCTGGCTGTAGTCGTAGATGTCTACAGGAATAACTCGCACCGAACGCGGTGCCGAAATCGATTCTGCTTCTCCGATAAAATATCGACTCGTGATCACAGTTCCCGAAGAGATTTGATCCAAAAAAGTACCTAGCTGTTCCATCGGCACTAACTGTATGGGAATGCGAAGAGCTTGTTCGAGTTCTTTCGCCATCAGTTCACCCACGCCGATGTCTTCTGTGGGGGCTGTGACGACCACTCGGGCGCTGCACCTGAGCCGCCAGTCAATTTCGGCCAAAAATAATTCCCTCGCTTGGTTGAGCGTACAGCCCTGTCCCAGCAGTTGATCGATACTTCCTTGCACTATTTTGTTGGCAAGAGGATATTCTTCGAGGATCGGAGATTTGAGTTTGTTGCCGCCTTCGTTGCCTAGGGCGCGGACGTAAATGCCCGATCCTGCTTGGGCTTCTACGAGTCCGGTATTTTCGAGCTGGCGGTATACTTTGCTGATGGTGTTGCGGTGCAAACCCGTCTGCATGGCTAGCTGTCTGGTGCTGGGCAAGCGGTGTCCGGGCGGAAATTGTCGCGAGGCGATCGCAAACCTGATTTGATTGAATAGTTGGGTGGATGCTGGAATATCGCTATCTGTTTGAATATGAAATTGAACCATTATTAAAGGCTCCGACGACTTCAACTTAGTATTTTTATAAGGTCGAGTACCGCGCCTAGGATTGCTCCGATATCTCTGTCTATAGCATAATCTTATTTGGTTGATCTGCAGCAGCCGTTCTGGCACAGGGCGATCGCGCCAAAGAGGCGATTAATCGCAGCCTCCGGAGTTTCCCTCAACAATCAGGTACTTTCAACTCTTAGTTTTATTTACTCTCAAATTTTGAGATCGCTTGCTGTTTTTCGGCCCGTCAGCAAATAAGTCCGCATTTCCCCTTGACCTTTAATCTCGATCTCACCGCGATCTTCAAATTCATATTTATCCTGCAGCAACTCATAAGTATAGTGGCTGACTTGAATGCGACCTGTTATGCCGTGAGATTCCATGCGGCTGGCTGTATTCACGGCATTTCCCCACAAATCGTAAATGAATTTTTTAGTCCCGATTACCCCCGCTACCACCGGGCCGCTATTAATCCCAATGCGGAGGTCAAATTTCGCGTCTAGCTTCACATTTAATTCCTTAATTGCTGCTAGCATATCCAGCGCCATTTCGGCGATCGCCTCTGCGTGGTCTGGGCGTTGAATGGGAATGCCGCCTGCTACCATGTAAGCGTCCCCGATCGTCTTGATTTTTTCTAAGCCGTGCTTCTCACTCAGTTGGTCAAAAGCTGAGAAAATTTCATTCAGCAAGTACACTAATTTAGTTGCGGACATGGTGGTAGAAATTTGGGTAAAATTCACCAAGTCAGCAAAAAGAATTGTTGCGTTTTCAAACTTATCTGCAATCACCCCCGGTTGGTACTTCAACCTGTCGGCGATCGGTTCTGGCAAAATATTTAGCAGTAAACTTTCAGTTTTTTTCTGTTCTTTCCTGAGTGCAGATTCCATCTGCTTGCGCTTGGTTATGTCGTGAAAAAAAACAGAAATTCCGTCGTGAGAAGGAAAAACCCGGACTTCCAGCCACACTTTTAAGGGACGATAATATTTTTCAAAAGCCACTCCAATTTGTTTGGCTACAGCTTCATGATACTCTTTATAAAAATCAGAATTCACGAATTCGGGAAACTCTTCCCAAAAATTTTTACCATAAAGTTCTTCCTGCGAGCGCTTCAAAAATTGCGATCCTTTGTAATTGACGTAAGTAAATCGCCACTGGGTGTCGAAAGCAAAAAAAGCATCGCTCATTCCTTCTAAAAAATTGACAATTTGCTCGTCGGTAGAACGCAGTTTTTCTTCTACTTGTTTGTTCTTGATCTGTGCGCGCTTTAATTTAGTTAGATTAATCCGCAACTCCATTTGACTAATAATTTGCCGTCCTAAAGTCCGCAGCGCTTCTAGCTGTTGTGGGGTGAGATGACGAGGAACTGTATCTATCGCGCACAAAGTGCCGATCGGATAACCGTCAGGAGTTACTAGCGGGGCTCCAGCATAAAACCGAATATTTGGATCGGAAGTTACTAGCGGATTGCCGACAAAGCGATCGTCATCTAGAGCATTGGGTACAACTAGCAATTCGTTAGGATTTAAAATAGCGTGGGCGCAAAAAGCTAACTCTCTCGGAGTTTCGGGCGCTTCCAGACCAACTTTTGATTTAAACCACTGTCGGTTAGAATCTATTAAGCTTACTAAAGCAATCGGAGTGCCACAAATATAAGATGCTAAAGCTGTTAGATCATCAAAAGCTGCTTCGGCTTCTGTGTCGAGAATGTTGTAGCGGTGAAGTGCTTCTACCCTCTCTTCTTCGTTGCTGGGCAAAGGTGCAGCTTGCATCGGAGGCCGCGAGGATATAGGTTTACGAACACTGCGTGGAAGTATTATTGCTGCGAATTTTCTGACTTGCGAGATCACTTTTTTAACTAATATCAAAAGACTTGTTTGCCAACCTTTATTCATCTTTCTTTATTTTTTTTCACCCCTGATGAAACTGCATATGTGCGATCGAACTCGGCTCTACTTACGTATTTACCGCAATTAACTCCTCAATCTCCGGAGCTTTTGTCGGCAATTTCCCTGTCAATACTTCTCTGCCCTCTTCGCTGACAAGTATATCATCTTCTATGCGTATTCCCCGCACATCTGCGAATTTTTCCAACTCCTCCCACTTTACGAAATCTTCATATTTCGCGCGATTTTCCGAGTTATTCAAAATTGCCGGAACTTGATAAAATCCCGGTTCGATCGATACCAGCATTCCCGGACGCAAAACTCGATTTAGGCGCAAAAATCCCAACCCAAACCGACTGCTTCTGGCTCTTCCTTCTTCATAGCCAGCCAAATCTCCTAAATCTTCCATATCGTGAACATCTAAACCGATTAAATGTCCGATACCGTGAACAAAAAACAGCGCGTGAGCATCCATTTCTACCAAATCTTCAACATTCCCCCGCAAGATACCTAAATCAACCAAGCCTTCCGCCATAATTCGAGCAGCTAACAGGTGAATATCTTGATATTCCACCCCCGGACTAATTTGATCGATACAAGCATCGTGCGCTGCCAAAACTACATCATAAATCGCTCTTTGAGTCGGAGAAAACTTGCCAGACACCGGCCAAGTGCGAGTCACATCAGCCGCCCATCCCGTTGATGTTTCTGCACCGACATCTGCTAACAACAAATCTCCTGTTTGTAGGGGATTGTGATAATGTGCGCTGTGCAGCACTTCTCCATGCACAGTCACGATACTAGGATACGCATAGGTCATGTTTTCCGAGATGATGACACTTTCCATTGCAGCGCGCACCCCTGCTTCAATTTGAGCATTTCCAGTTGCCGCCATTCCCGCTTTGTGAGCTTCTATGGTGACAGCCGCAGCTTGACGCAATTCGGCTAAACTGGCTGCATCGTGGCTCAGGCGCAGAGATACGATCGCCTTGGTTAATTCTAGGTCAATTCCGGTTGGCGATTTGGGCGGTGCCAGAGGGCGATGGCGTCCCGCCCCGCAAGCTACGAGAATTTGAGACTGTTGCAACTGAGTCCAAGAATCCTGAACGGCGATCGTTGCTGCATTTGTAGATCGCGATTTCAATTCGGCCATTGGGAAAGCAGCATCAGCCCCAATTAGTTCGGCAATTTCTGCTCTTTTCGGCATTTCTCCGTGCCAAAGAGTGCTGCTAGCAGGTGCGTCATCTAAGAACAGCTCTAATTTGCCCGATTCTAAGCGAATGGCAGCATTTTCTAAGGGCAAACCAGCAAAATATAGAAAGTGACTGCTGGCGCGAAAAGGAAAAGTCAGAGCCGGATAGTTGCGAGGAATGCTGCGGCCCGACCAGAGAATTGTAGGAAAATCAATTAAACTGGCTAGTTTTTGCCGCCGTTGGTGTAAACTATTTACTAAAAACTTATCACTTTTTGTAATTTCCATGGGTAAAAACCAATTATTTTGAGTTTGGTTTGCAGTAAGCCGAGAGTTTTTTAATTCTCGGCATTAAAGCATTAAAGTCCTGACTGCCAAGTTTGCCGTCATTTTGGGGAAAAGTCTCATCTTTATCTTCTTCCTTGCTATCATCTGTTTTGGGGCTTTTTAGCTCGTATTTGTCGCGATCGTCGGCATGATTTTGTTCAGTAATAACACTGTCAGACTGCTAGGACAAAAAGGCTGGAAGTGCGACTCCGCCGACAATTAGCATCGTCGGTGGCAATACCCGCAATCAGCCAAATTTGTTGGTCTGGTGTTTGTAGATTTTGTGACATGAGCGATCGCCTCTATTGACTGTTTTATATTTTAGACTTTAAAGTATAAGTAAAATGTACAGAAAAAAACATGAAAACTGCTCATAAAGCTCCTCAAACTTCCTTGCAACTACGCGACTGGCCGATCGCACACTTACCGGGATTGAGCAAGGAAAACCAATCTCAACTGGAAGAGT
This sequence comes from Microcoleus sp. K4-B3, assembly GCF_036704615.1. Lineage (NCBI taxonomy): Bacteria > Bacillati > Cyanobacteriota > Cyanophyceae > Oscillatoriales > Microcoleaceae > Microcoleus > Microcoleus sp. K4-B3. Next base: position 63,775 of record NZ_JAUBSF010000007.1, on the reverse strand, counting down.
GCAGCATCACCACAACCGAACAACTAATTCGCATGACCAAAACACCCGCTGCGAAAGCGTTACTAGCGCATCAATTACAGATTAACATTCAATATGTTAATAAATGGGTAGCGATGGCAAATTTGGCTCGAATTCCGAGTGTAGGGTGTCAGTATTGCGGGCTGTTACTTCATGCGGGGGTTGCTTCTCCGGCTCAATTAGCTCAAATGCCCGTGGAGAGATTGCACCAACAAATATTAAGACTGCACGTAGCGACAATGCAGCGCAATGACTTGACTCCTTCGGTCGATCGCGTGCAAAAATGGGTTCAACAAGCTAGATTAGTCAGTAGTCATTAGTCATTAGTCATTAGTTAGCAGTCATTATTATGTCTCTTCAAGTTTACGGAATCCCGAACTGCGGAACCTGCAAAAAAGCTTTCCAGTGGCTCAAAGATAGCGATGTTAATTACGAGTTTATTAACACAAAAGAACAGCCGCCGACTCGCGAAACAATTCAAAGCTGGGTAGCTGCTTTGGGTTTTAAACCTATGCGAAATACTTCCGGTCAATCTTATCGCGCTTTGGGCGATGACAAAAATAATTGGACTAGCGAACAGTGGGTGGAGGCTTTTGCTAAGGATGCGATGCTGCTAAAACGTCCTCTGTTCGTTAAAGATGGAACTGCTGTTTTAGTAGGTTTCAAAGAAGACACAATTCGAGAAAAATTGGAGCTTTCAAAGGGCTGAGTTCAGCCTGTTGTTCGCCGCAAAAACTTAAGTTCGCCCACATCATCTGAGAAACCCCAACGCTCGTAAAACGGCATCATGTTCGGCAAACAATTAAGATAAAAATGCTCGACAGCTTGCAGTTCAGGATGACTTAAAACAGCATCCATCAACTTCGCACCCCGTCCCATCTTTCTGTGTGTCGGCTTGATGATGACATCAAAAATCATGGCTCTGTATACGAAATCGGTAATGACGCGGCTAATACCAATTAGTCGATCGCACTCATCGACCAAACCAATGATAACATCAGTAGAAGCCAGCATTTTCACAACATCCTCCCGCGTCCGCTTGTCGCTCCAAAACTCGTTTTTGTACAAATCCATCAAGTCGGAAACCTGGCTGTCAGTCAAAGTTTCGACAATTCGGTAGTTATCCATTTTATCGGTCATACTCTACTTTACCGTAATCTAGTTTAATTGCGCGATCGGCTAAATCAAAATAGCGGTCATCGTGACTAATCACAAACACCGTTTTCCCCCGCCGCTTCAACTCCGGTAGCAACTGCTTGTAAAAAATCTCCCGGAAAAACGGATCTTGATCCGAAGCCCATTCATCAAACAAATAAATCGGTCTATCTTCCAAATACGCCGTCAGCAAAGCCAGCCGCTTTCGCTGTCCCTGAGACAAAGCCGTAGTTGACAAAACTCCATCTTTCACCTGAACTTTATTTTCCAAATGAAACTCTCGCAAATATTCAGCCGCCTGCTTGTCCAAATCGTGATTAGTCATCCCCAAAAGCCTTTCAAACAGATAGAAGTCCGAAAAAATCGCAGAATAATGCTGTCTGTACCACTCTCTATTTTCATCAGTAATTGGCTGGCTATCTAGGAGAATTTCTCCCGATTCAGGAATGTACAAACCAGTGATAAGCTTAGCTAAAGTAGACTTGCCGCTACCGTTACCGCCAATTATAAACACCAATTGACCCGGATGAAACTTCAAATTCAGCTCGCCCAAAATAAAATTGCTGTCTTCTTTTTCTCCCGGATAGCTGTGAATTACTCGATTTAACTCCAGCGTCTCCCACTTAGCCGTGTCAGGCAGTTTAACCGTTGAATTTATCTCAGCTTGACTCGCCAAAGCTAATCCCATTCTCTCTATCTTTTCCACAGAAGTATTAGCCCGAAAAATCGCCGGCAACCTTTGCAAAATATTTTGAAACGGAGACATTAAATAGGTACTTGTCAGAATGTAAGCTGACAAAACAGGTGTAGAAACTGGCACAAATTTCGGCAAAGCAAACAGCAGCAAACCCATCAGCATAAAAAATAACAACTGACCCACTCCGATCGCAACTGCACCAGTATTCAAAGCAGTGACGTTATAATCGCGGGAAGCATCAGCACTCACCTGCAATTCTTCCGTAAAAAACTCTTGGCGGCGCAAGGAATGCAGTTTAAGTTCCTTAATTCCATCAGTAATACTGCGAAAATGCTTAAATAATATATCTTGTTCTTCTCTGGCTAAATCGAAGAATTTCCGCATTTTGTTGAGCAACAACTGCACCGTCCCAATCATCAGCACCAGAAAACCAAATACAACGACAAAAACCGTACCAGAAATCGTGCTTAAATAAGTTAAGCAGCCGACAACAACGGCGATATCAACACAGAGAAAAGGAATCAAAAATATAGTATTAGAAAGCGTTCCCACATCATCAGTCAAAGTTGCCAGCAAGCGGTTAGCGCCCAACTCTTCCAAATTCCGCAAAGGAGTAGACAAAATCCCGCGACTCAAACTCAGACGCAAATTATAAACCGCTTCTTGAGAAAGGTAGATTAACAAAAATTGCGATATGACTCCGGCGACGAGAGCCAAAACTGCTAATCCGGCAAAATACCAGACTAAATTCTGATTTGAATTGTCGCTGATTGCCCGATTAATTAGGGAAATTAACATAGCGCTGCAACCGCCGCTGATTAAGCCTGTGAGTATGGCGATGGAAACATTTAACCAAGAAGCCTTTAATAGTAACCAAATTACATTCATCTAATTTTACTCTTAATTTAAATTTTGAAACTCAGGTGCAAACCCACCCAATCCCCGACTTCTTGGTAACAATCTCGATTACAACTGAATAAATTTGATTCCAAACCCGGGTCTCTTGATATTCGCATCCCCCAATAGCATTAATTTTCTTCTTGTACTTCCGTTTCCTGGATTTCAAATACTACTTTTACATAAATCTCACTCATCGACATTTGCACTCCCACCGAAGCAAAAGAAACTGTTGCTGTTTCTCCCTCATATTCCCTAAATAACCACTCATTCGATTCAGTTTTAATATACTGTTCGACCAAAAACTCATATTGGCTCACTAATACATATTCCCGCAATTCAGGAATCGAGCGATAAAACCGAAACTTATCCTCTTTATCGAAATTATTGGTAGACTTAGAAAGCACTTCCACAATGAGCATCGGATTGAGGATCTCATCACTCCGTCCCTCGTTAAAAACTGGCTCTCCTTCAATAACCATCACATCCGGGTAAGTTCCCCGTCGGTACCGAGGAATCCACAACCGCAAATCGTTGTGAAAAAGCTCATAGGGCTGCCCCTCAAACAAATTTCCCAAGACTCTACTCAAATTTCGGATAATCCGGCTGTGATTAATACTACCCCCACTCATTTGTACAATTTCTCCATCGCGGTATTCATTTCTAAACTCAGCAGTTTCCTCTAACTCCCGGTACTCATCTGGAGAATAAAACTTTTCCTTACTTTGTACTAACATTGTTGCCTCTGTACTAACCTTTATCTGCGTTAATCTGCGTTAATCTGCCTACATCTGCGGTTAAAAATCATAATTGACAGTATATCACACCAAAAAAGAAACGCCCAACTTCACAAAGTAAAGCTAGGCGCGTTTCAATATTTCAAAACCAGGTAAACTTAATCCCGGCGAGACAACAAATTAGATTCAACTTTCGCTGCATAAATCGGTATAACATGACTCAATGCTGACTGCAACATGGGAGTTTTGGTGACAGAATCGTTTGCTAAATTAAACAAAGGATTAGACAAAATTCCCGCCAAACTGGTCGCAACTAACGTGAGTACAACGCTGACCTGCAAAGGCCGCATTCCCTGAAGATTCCAGCGAACTTCGGGATAATTTTTCACCGCTTCTGACATCTCTTGAGGTTCCTTCACTACCATCATCTTGACAACACGGATGTAGTAGTAAATCGAAACCACAGTAGTAATTAATCCCAGGATAACTAAGCCGTAAAGTCCAGCTTGCCAGCCGGCCCAGAACAGATAGATTTTGCCGAAAAATCCAGCCAGGGGCGGAATTCCGCCGAGAGAAAGCAGGCAAATACTCAACGTTAAAGTTAGCAGCGGGTCTTTTTGATACAAACCCGAGTATTCGCTAATTTGGTCGGTTCCAGTCCGCAGGGAGAACAGAATGATGCAGGCGAAAGCGCCCAAGTTCATAAACACGTAAACCAACAGATAAAATATCATGCTGGAGTAACCGGCTTCTGTGCCTGCAACCAAACCAATCATTACAAAACCGGCTTGGGCGATCGACGAATAAGCCAAAAGCCGCTTCATGCTAGTCTGGGCGAGGGCAACCACATTTCCCAACACCATGCTGAGAATGGCTAAGGCCGTGAATACGAAGTGCCACTGTTCGGTAAGTGCGGGGAAAGCACTTGTTAACAAGCGGATTGCTAGGGCAAAACCGGCTGCTTTGGAACCGACAGAAAGGAAGGCAACAACGGGTGTAGGAGAACCTTCGTAAACGTCAGGAGTCCATTGGTGGAAGGGAACCGCAGAGATTTTGAAGGCGATTCCGGCGATCGCAAAAACCAAAGCAATCACCAAACCGAGAGATTGACCTTCATTCACAGTAGAAAGGTTAGCTGCGATCGCACTTAACTTAGTTTCGCCGCCCGACAACCCGTACAGCAGCGAAAGCCCGTAGAGAAACACCGCCGAAGAAGACGCCCCAATTAACAAATATTTCAAAGCAGCTTCATTGGAACGCGGGTCGCGTTTTGTGTAACCCGTCAGTAAATAAGACGAGATACTCAGAGTTTCCAACGAAATAAAAATCATCACCAATTCATCAGCGCCGCTGAGGAACATTCCCCCCAAAGTAGCGGTTAGCAAAATGCCGATAAATTCCGCCAAAGCAGTACCAGTTTGCAGTACATAGCGGACGGATATCAAAATAGTGACAGCCGCAGTCAAAGCGATAATGCCACGAAACACTAAACTCAAGGCATCGCTGTTAAAACCGCCTAGAAACGAGATGGTATCAACGTTGTCCCACTGCAAAAACAAGGCAGCGACGGCGGCCAGCAAACCCGCAACGGCAGCGTAGGGAGTCCAACCCGAGGAACTGCGGCCTACGATTAAATCGCCGACGAGAACCACCAAGAGGGTGATGATGACAATTCCCTCTGGCAAGATAGTTCCAGCATTTAGCTGGGCAGCAAGAGTAGCAAAATCCATATTTTCAGGCAGGTTGGGTAGTACAAGCCGCAAAGGCTGTAATGGGCTGTGAACTTGTAAAAATTCTTTACCAAACACAGATTGTAGCGGATTAGAGCTTCGCAAGCCGAGTTGGGTGGGTGTTTGTTGCGGGGGAGTGGATACTCGGTAGCGGTTTTGCATACATTTGCGGGCATTGTAGAGATTGCCGACCGAAAGCATCCAGGATACAAGCCCCCGGATTCATCCGTCCAGAAATAAAAAACCTGTATCCGATAAAGGAGCCCCCGAATTTATCCGTGGGGTCAATCCTTCAATTCTAAAATCTCAAATCTCAAATCTCAAATCTAAAATCGATTGACTGATGTCACCGGCGGCTATCGTCGCGATCGACCATAACTGCCACAATGTAGAAAGTTAAACCAGTAATTCGGCATGACTGACTCGCTAAGTGCCTACAAACTGCAGATTCTCAATGAGTTCAACAACCGCCCCGACTACGAGAATGAATTTCACAAACAGGCTGCAACTCGGTTAGTAAAATTGATAAAAGTGCGATCGAGCAAGCTTGTTCTAGATATCGCCACCGGAACAGGTTTAGCGGCGATTGCGGAGGATGCACTTAGGTCGATCGGGCTCAAGAAAATATGAGTCGCCTTTTCTACACCAGGAATGCTCTAGATAGTATGTCTAAACTACTCAATTACATCTGTATCTTTATTATTACCTGCTGGCTGCTGTTTGCTTGTCATTTTCGGGAGCCTCTAAAAGTAAAACGTCCTCCCCTAAAAGTATCTTGTGTTCCTTTTGTTGGCTATACACCTCTCATCATTGCTCAAGAGAAAGGATTCTTCAAAGCGCAAGGAATAGACGTGAAACTGAGCTATGTAGACTACTCACAATTGCAAGACGCGGATTTCAGTGCAGGGAAGTATGATGGGATCGGATTGACCTTGGGCGATTTTATCATCTTGAGTGCCACAAATCCTGATATGCAAGCTGTGATGGTTGTGGATGAATCGACAGGTGCAGATGTGGTAGTCGCGCAATCGGAGATTAAAACAATCCCTAACTTGAAAGGAAAAAAACTTGGTGCACATCTAGGCAGCTTTAGCGAAGTTTTCGTTACTGAGATGTTGAAAACCTCTAAGCTGACGAGCGATGATGTTAGGCTGGTTAAAGTCGAGGCTTTAGAAGTTCCCGAGCGCTTACAAAACAATGCTATTCAAGCAGGACACACTTGGGAACCGCATCTTTCTGAAGCATTAAAATTAGGCGCGCATATCCTCTTTACCAGCAAACAAACCCCAGGCTTAATTTTAGATTTGGTCGCGTTTCGGGGTGAGGTGATACGCGATCGCCCCGAAGATATTCGCGCCTTTGTGCGAGGCTGGCTTCAAGGCTTGTCTTATTGGGAAACAAATATTCCCGAAGGCAACGAGATCGCGAGCAAAGCGTTGAATATTCCCAGCAAGACAATCTCTTTCGAGGGAATAGACCTCACTGACTTTGCAGAAAATCAAAACTTCTTTCAATCAGACAGTCCTAATTATATCTCCAAAAACGCCAAGAAATATGGGGACTTTTTTATTCGCACGGGCAATGTGACACGCCTTCCCAATCTAGAAACCTTGTTCAATTCTTCTTTCTTAACCCCCCCCTACTAGCCTGAAACCATGAAGCGCTCCTTTTTCAACAGCATCTTTATTATTATAATTACCTGCTGGCTGCTGTTTGCTTGTCATTCTCCGGAATTTCTAAAAGTAAAACGTCCTCCCCTGAAAGTAAGTTGTATCTCTTTTGTTGGCCATAGACCTGGCATCATTGCTCAAGAGAAAGGATTTTTCAAAGCGCAAGGGATAGACGTGGAACTGAGCTATGCAGACTACTTACAATTGCAACAAGCAGATTTCAGTGCAGGGAAGTATGATGGGATCGGATTGACCTTGGGAGATTTTATGATCTTGAGTGCCACAAATCCTGATATGCAAGCTGTGATGGTTGTGTCTGAATCGACAGGTGCAGATGTGGTAGTCGCGCAATCGGACATTCAAACAATTCTTGACTTGAAAGGAAAAAAGCTTGGTGCAAATCTAGGCGGCTTTAGCGAAGTCTTCGTTAGTGAGATGTTGAAAATCTCTAAGCTGACGAGCGATGATGTTAGGCTGGTTAAAGTTGATGGTTTAGAAGTTCCCCAGCGCTTACAAAACAATGCTATCCAAGCAGGCCACACTTGGGAACCGCATCTTTCTGAAGCATTAAAATTAGGCGCGCATATCCTCTTTACCAGCAAGCAAACCCCAGGCTTAATTTTGGATTTGGTCGCGTTTCGGGGTGAGGTGATACGCGATCGCCCCGCAGATATTCGCGCCTTTGTGCGAGGCTGGCTTCAAGGCTTGTCATATTGGGAAGCAAATATTTCCGAAGGAAACGAGATCGTGAGCAAAGCGTTGAATATTCCCAGCAAGACAATCTCTTTCGAGGGAATAGACCTCACTGACTTTGCAGAAAATCAAAACTTCTTTCAATCCGACAGTCCTAATTATATCTCTAAAACCGCCAAGAAATATGGGGACTTTTTTATTCGCACGGGCAATGTGACGCGCCTTCCCAATCTAGAAACCTTGTTCAATTCTTCTTTCTTAACCCCCCCTCCTAGTCTGAAACCATGAAGCGCTCCTTTTTCAACAGCCTCTTTATTATTACCTGCTGCCTGCTGTTTGCTTGTCATTTTTTGGAACCTCTAAAAGTAAAACGTCCTCCCCTGAAAGTAAGTTTTGTCCCTTTTATTGGCTATATACCTGTCATCATTGCTCAAGAGAAAGGATTCTTCAAAGCGCAAGGGATAGACGTGGAACTGAGCAATGTAGACTACTCAATGCAACAAGCGGATTTCAGTGCAGGGAAGTATGATGGGATCGGATTGCCCTTGGGCAATTTGATTATATTGAGTGCCACAAATCCTGATATACAAGCTGTGATGGTTGTGGATGAATCGACAGGTGCAGATGTGGTAGTCGCGGAATCGGATATTCAAACAATTCTTAACTTGAAAGGAAAAAAGCTTGGTGCAAATCTAGGCGGCTTTAGCGAAGTCTTCGTTACGGAGATGTTGAAAACCTCTAAGCTGACGAGCGATGATGTTAGGCTGGTTAAAGTCGATGCTTTAGAAGTTCCAGATCGCCTACAAAACAAGGCTATCCAAGCAGGGCACACTTGGGAACCCTATCTTTCTGAAGCATTAAACTTAGGGGCAAAAATTTTGTTTACAAGCAAACAAACCCCAGGCTTAATTTTGGATTTGGTCGCGTTTCGGGGTGAGGTGATACGCGATCGCCCCGAAGATATTCGCGCCTTTGTGCGAGGCTGGCTTCAAGGCTTGTCTTATTGGGAAACAAATATTCCCGAAGGCAACGAGATCGCGAGCAAAGCGTTGAATATTCCCAGCAAGACAATCTCTTTCGAGGGAATAGACCTCACTGACTTTGCAGAAAATCAAAACTTCTTTCAATCAGACAGTCCTAATTATATCTACAAAAACGCCAAGAAATATGCGGACTTTTTTATTCGCGCTGGCAATGTGACGCGCCTTCCCAATCTAGAAACCTTGTTCAATTCTTCTTTCTTAACCCCCCCTCCTCGCCTGAAACCATGAAGCGCTCCTTTTTCAACAGCATTCGTACAAAGTTAATCGTGTCGTTTCTCCTCGTTGCTCTAATTCCGTTGCTGCTGTTAGCATTTATCAACAAGCAGACAACTCAAAAGGCATTGACCGACAACGCACGACAAGCCCTATCTGCGGCGGCTAACGAAACCGCTTACAGAATAGATGGGTTTATCGATGCGAATCTCAATGCCGTGCGCGTAGAAGCGATTTTACCAGGTTTGGCCGCCTATCTGGGCCTACCTCCAGAACGGCGGAATGGTAGTCCCCAAGAGATGTTAGCGACTGAAACCTTAACCCGGCTCAGTCGCAAAGATATGCTTAATATTATCTCCTATGCCTTGCTCAACTTAAAGGGACGGAATGTACTAGATACGAATACACCGGATGTTGGACGAGATGAATCCGGTCAAGATTACTTCCAAGAACCGCTCAAAACTCAACTATCTTTTGTTTCTAGTATTAGGCAATCGCCGACAATTCCCAAGCTCGTGACGCTCTTCTTTAGCAGTCCTGTTCGCGATGCGAAAGGAAATATATTGGGTGTATTGCGGGTGACATACAATGCCACATCTGTCCAGCAGTTGGTGACTAGGGAAACTGAACGTGCAGGTGCGAAATCGTTAGCAGTTCTTTTAGATGAACACTATATCCATCTGGCACATAGCACTACACCTGAACTCCTTTTCAAATCGATTGTGCCTTTGTCACCCAATGTTGTAGCGAAACTGCAACGCGAAGGACGTTTGCCTAAGACTCTAACCAAAGAACTTGCAATCAATTTGCCCGACCTCAAGCAAGCATTAGACACTAAACAGCCCTATCTAACCACACGATTGGCAACTACGGGTAATAATGAGTTGAGTCTCTTAGCGATCGCCCACCTGAAATATAAACCTTGGTCAGTTCTTTTCGCACAGCCCATTGCCGTTGCCCTAGCACCTGTAGAAAAACAAATACGCGATGCACTTATTTTATTAGCAATCATCGCCGGAATTGTAACTATCCTCGCTTTGGCGATCGCACAACTATTAACAAAGCCTGTGATTTACCTCACCCAAGCGGTTGCCCAGTTTACGGCGGGTAACTTAGATATGCGTGTGAAGATGCGATCGCGAGACGAAATCGGTCTCCTGGCACGATCCTTCAACAGCATGGCGAGGCAACTCCAAGAATCCTTTGAAACCCTAGAAGACAAAGTTCAAGAACGAACAGCAGAACTCGCTAATGCTAATCAGGAAATCATTACCCTCAACGAAAAACTCAAAGTAGACAACCTCCGCTTAGGTGCAGAAGTGAATGTGGCCCGTCAGATCCAGCAAATGATTTTGCCCAACCCTGATGAACTGGAAATTGACGGACTAGATATCGCCGGATACATGGAACCCGCCGATGAAGTAGGAGGCGACTACTACGACGTGCTACAGATCGATGGTGTTGTCACACTGGCGATCGGTGATGTCACCGGACACGGCCTCGAAAGCGGCATTCTGATGCTGATGGCGCAAACCTCAGTTCGCACTCTGCAAGAGATTCGTGAACTAGACCCCGTTCGATTCCTGGATGTACTCAACCGTACCCTCTACAAAAACGTACAGCGCATGAATTCTGAGAAAAGTCTGACGCTGGCGATTTTGAGCTACTCCGAAGGACTGATTAGTATCAGCGGTCAGCATGAAGAAACGCTAGTTGTGCGAAAAAATGGAGAGGTTGAGCGCATCGACACGATGGATTTAGGCTTGCCGATCGCTTTAGATGATGATATCGCACGCTTCATCAGTCACATCCTGATTGAGCTAGAACCTGGAGATGGCGTGGTGCTATATACTGATGGCATTCCAGAAGCCTATAACATCGGCAAAAAGCAGTATGGACTTAAGCAACTGTGTGAAGTGATCGGTCAAAATTGGCACAAGTCTGCTGCAGAAGTTAAGGATGCGGTGATTGTAGATGTACGGCAACATATCGGTAAGCAGAAAGTGTTTGATGATATTACGTTGCTAGTCTTTAAGCGGCAGGCTGACGTTACTGAAAAGGGAAATTTAGTTAATATTATTTCTCCAAAACTATGCTACAATCAAGCTGAAAGTTTGAGGAAGACTTTATGAAAGTAAACTACCAAGAAAGAATTGATTTAACAGCAGACGAGTTAAAAAAAATTCTGTCGCAGGAGCGAACTCTAGCTAATCGACAAAAAATTCAGGCACTTTATTGGTTAAAAGCTGGAGCGAGTCAAAGCCTTACAGATGTAGCTGAACGTTTAGGTGTACATAGAATTACTGTACATAGATGGTTAAAACAATATAGTGCTGGCGGTCTGCAAGAACTGTTAAAAATACGGCAACCGACTGGTAGACCCCGAGTAATTCCCTCAGCGGTAATAGCCGGACTTTCACAAAAGTTAAGTGAAGAATCCTGTGATTTTAAGACTTATAAAGAAATTGGTCAATGGGTAGAAGATAACTATCACGTATCAGTTAAATATCAAACATTACACAAGCAATTACACTATCGCATGAAAGCCAACTTAAAGGTATCGAAGCGTTTGAGAAAAAAAGATCGCTAACCTAATCCGCATTTAAATAAATTGCACGGTCAAATAAATTTTCACTCTGGTGGGGAGTAGGGGTTGGGCAGGATATCCCGCCCTCAACATACAATTTAAATGCAGTACAGCTTAGGCAGGTATCGAGTAAAAAACTAAAAAATTTTCTCAAAGTAGCTTGCTGGTTAGAGTCTCCTAAGCTGTCGCGCATTTAAATTGCATATTCGACGCGGGCGGGACACCCCACTCATTGTTTGATTGTTTTTTGACAGACAATTTAAATGCCACAACAGCTTATGACTTCTACAGCTTATATAGCAATCCTAAATGATTTGCTTGCATTATACGCGAGCTTTCTGGCTCGCACTGCAAGGATTCTGGTCTCGCTCGATTTGGCGACTGATGCGAGGATTGCTATAGAACTCCTTGTTAGCTGGCGGGTTGAGATTACCAACTGATAATAAGTGGCAATTCCGGTCGAAAATCAACCTGTTGTCCCTGCACTTCTCCATCAAAACCAAGCTCGACAAAATACTCGGTTCCTATCCGTAACTTTACCTGATTTGTGTCAAGCACTGCTTGCATTTCAGGTGACGGATTATTGGCAGCAGGACTGACTAATTCTACACGAGTAATTTCGCGTAAACCAACACCATGCTCCAAAGGCTGTGACTTATCAGCAGAGTATCGATCGGGACGTTTACCAAAGGGAATTTGGAAAAGCATGGGCTCAGTCAAGACATCACTATTTGTAGCCACCGCTATACTGATTGTTTCAGGTAAATAAGGTGCACGATAGGCCCAACTAGAAAATGCAATTGTGTCATCAGAATCTTTGGCTGAACGCAAACAGATGCCAAACGGACACGCACCATTATTCCGATTGGTCGATCGCTCCCAAAGACGAGTCTGATGAATTGGCTCAGACTGCGCCTCTTCTGGATCGTGAATCCATAGCAATTCCAACATTGCGTTATGGAAAAAGAAACAGCGATTGGCTGTACCTTGTCCGCGATGTGTTCTAGAGGAGCCCTCGACTAAACCGAAGGATGATAAACGATTAGCTTCCGAAGCACCAATATCAGTAAGGATGAAAAGATGGTCGAATTCAAATGCCATAAAAGTTATCTGTTAAATTGCATCCAACTACTTTACTTGTAGGGTGTGTCGCCATGCAAAATCCGTAAAAAAGATCGACAATATCTCTACAATAATTGTTTGGGATTCCACATAAATTGAGAACGATATCCAATAATTACATTATCGATAAGATTAGAGTTCGTATTTTCTTCGGATACATGGTAGTCAATATATCCTCGCTGATACCAGCAGACATTCTCTGCTAACAAAAGCTCTGTCGGCTTGCCTCTAACTGCCTCGGGAAAAATTCTATCGACCCATTCCCGAGCAGTCTGTAGGCTCAATTTTCCATCGGTTCCTGTTGGATAAATGACCGCTGCATAGGGAGATTCAAGTTCATTTTTCTGAGGAAACAGCAAGAACAAGTCAATCGTTGATAATTCACCAACCAACTCAACATATCCCAGTTCCGCACCCCGTACATGCAGGCAGTGGTAATAGTATGCAAGATGCCAGGATGCAACTCGAATCATTTCAGGGTCATCATAGTTACCCAATTCAATTAACAGCGGTTCAAGGGCTGCAACTTTGCAGGATTCATCTGTCGCAGCAGCAAGAGCAAGCCCTACACGCCCCATATCAATCAGGCGGCGAACCGCACCAGCATCCCGCCTAAACCGTTCATGGGCATCAAACGCTAAGTTGCAAGGAAAGTAGCAAATATAAGGTTCTGGTTCTGGTGAATTCTCTAAAATATCCAACAACCATTCTTTGGCATCAAAACCTTGTTTCGGAATAGCGCCCCAGAACGCGCCTGCTACCCCTGGGCGATCGAGTTCCTTGTGGTAAATTAACTGCATCATCTCGTCAAGTGGTGGTATTCCAATAATCGCTTGTTGGTTGCGCTCATAATTTTCATCAATATACCATTCCCAATATTCATGTTTTTTGACACTCTTACCATAAAAAATACCAATCTGATAAGCAGTACAAGCCCTAATTAGCAGGTCAGCATCATCTAGCATTTCTAACAAATTTCTCCCTACTTCTTGCCAAGTCGAATCATAAGCACCCAAGAAAACTTGTGCTGCTAATATCGCCTTTTTTGTAGGAATATCTCGCTCTTCTGAAGCAGCCAATTGGTCTAACCATTCGAGAAATAAGCGGTTATAAGGTGGTTCTTTTGCCAAGAACTGGAAGCCATAACAAAAATTCTCAAAGATGTTAGGCTTATTTAGAGTTTGGGCTGCGATCGCCTCACAGATAGATTTCATGCGCCTGTCGATCGGTCTTGGCTGGTAATCGTCGCAATTAGATCGTTGCGACTGTTCTATTTCTAGAGCATAGATTAGCTTGTTAATTGCCCTGTCCCAAATCTGCCATTCTTTATGTTCAAGCAAAGCAATAAATGTTTCAAAGATTGTATCCCACTCATTTGAGCTGTAGGGAAAATTGAGTGAAATGTCTAACAGTTTAATTGGGTCGCTGTGACTTTGGGGTGAGAAAGTTTCTGGGGTGAATATTTGTTCTCGAATCGATTTAATACTTGGCTGAGAACCCTCTTCTTGAATCATAGCACTCAAAAGTGTTTTTCAGATACTGGCTATGGCTAAGCTAACACAGCCTGACGCTGTTGTTACTACTGTCGATCGCTCCCAAAGCGAGACAAGATACAAATGTTGGGTTTGTGTCGTCAAATATTGTCGCTTAGTGCGTCGCTCGATCGATTGTCGCTCTTTGTTTGAGGATGGTAGATGGCGACACACCCTACGAATACGATCGAAGATTTACGCCATCTTGCCTAGTGTTTATAATAACCCGCTCCCAAAATGGTATCAAGAATTAGTCCCACAATATCTGATGTTAGCTTGTGAGCGCGATCGACCCTTTCTGTAAATGCGCTCGACTATTTGACCAATTCTCGATCGCATTTCAAGTCTTTTTTGCAGGGAAACCATCAAATCTTGCCCAATCTCAAATCTAAAACCTAAAATCTACAATTGAGGAACCATCCGCCCGCATCCCGCAGTCTCAACATCCAGTTAGCGACAATTCTGCTAAAGTCAGGTCATCATCCCGTGCATCTTGTAGAGACGCGATTCGCAGCCTCTGCCCCCAAAGCAGTAAAATCCCATCACATTGTCACCTGCCACCCGATCGGCAGTAACTTAAAAATTAAGGTAGTTTGAAAATAATCGCCCAAAGTTGAAATAAGCCTTGACATCTGACCTAAACTCTCTAACTTAGACCCTCTAGCTGCGCTGCCATCCATATTTAAAAGATGCCATGTCAACCTTAGTCATCGTCGAATCTCCGACCAAAGCCCGCACCATCCGCAACTTCCTGCCCTCCACCTACCGTGTAGAGGCATCGATGGGCCATGTCCGCGACCTACCATCCTCCGCCGAAGAAATACCAGAAGCCGTTAAAGGAGAAAAATGGGCGCAACTGGGCGTAAACGTGGAAGCAGACTTTGAACCCCTCTACGTCATCCCGAAAGATAAAAAGAAAATTGTTAAAGAACTCAAAGACGCCCTCAAAGACGCCACAGAACTGATTCTAGCCACTGACGAAGACCGGGAAGGCGAAAGCATTTCCTGGCATTTGCTGCAAATCCTCAAACCCAAAGTGCCCATCAAGCGGATGGTGTTTCACGAAATCACCCGCGAAGCTATCCGCGACGCCTTAACTCACTGCCGCGATATCGACAATCGAGTTGTACAAGCCCAAGAAACTCGCCGAATTCTCGATCGACTCGTCGGTTACACACTCTCTCCGCTACTGTGGAAAAAAATCGCTTGGGGTTTGTCGGCCGGTAGAGTGCAGTCAGTCGCAGTCAGGCTTTTGGTGCGCCGGGAACGGGAACGCCGCGCTTTCCGCCAAGGTAGTTACTGGGATTTAAAAGCCCTTTTGGAAAAGGGCAAAATTTCCTTTGATGCCAAACTCGTGACTGTCGGCAATGTGAAAGTTGCCAACGGCAGCGATTTTGATGAAAATACCGGGCAAATTATCGCAGGCCGCCGCGTACTTTTGCTGAACGAAGAACAGGCGCGGGCTTTACTCTCACGCATTCAAAACAAACCCTGGACTGTCACCAATCTCGAAGAACGGCCAGTCACCCGCAAACCTTCGCCGCCGTTTACGACCTCGACTTTGCAGCAGGAAGCTAACCGCAAGCTGCGGCTGGGTGCGCGGGAAACGATGCGGATTGCCCAAAGTCTCTACGAACGCGGTTTTATCACCTATATGCGGACGGATTCGGTGCATTTGTCCGAACAGGCGATTGTCGCCGCCCGGAGTTGCGTGCAAGAACTTTACGGCAGCGAATACCTCAGCCCCCAACCGCGCAAATACACCACGAAAAGCAAAGGCGCGCAGGAAGCCCACGAAGCTATCCGTCCCGCCGGCAGCACTTTTCGGACTCCGCAGCAAACTGGATTGGATGGGATTGATTTCCGCCTCTACGATTTGATTTGGAAGCGGACTGTCGCTTCTCAAATGGCCGATGCGCGCCAAACTCACGTCACTGTATTAACTCAGGTAGAAGATGCCGGTTTCCGTTCCAGCGGCAAACGCATTGATTTTCCCGGCTTTTTGCGCGCCTACGTGGAAGGTTCCGACGATCCGAATGCGGCGTTGGAAGACCAAGAGGTGATTTTGCCGGCGCTGAAGGTGGGGGATAAACCTAATTGTAAGGATTTAGAGGCAGTTGGCCACGAAACTCAACCTCCCGCCCGCTACACGGAAGCTTCTTTGGTCAAAATGCTCGAAAGCGAAGGTGTGGGCCGTCCGAGTACCTACGCGAGTATTATCGGTACAATTGTCGATCGGGGATATGCGAAATTAATAGCTAACGCCCTAATTCCGACATTCACCGCTTTCGCCGTCACGACTTTATTGGAAACACATTTTCCCGATTTAGTAGATACCGGTTTTACTTCCCGAATGGAACAAACCCTCGATGAAATTGCTACCGGCGAGGCGAAATGGCTGCCGTATTTGCAAAAGTTTTATACAGGGGAAACCGGACTCGCAACCCAAGTTAAAGAACAGGAAAGTCAGATTGACGCGAAAGTTGCCCGAACTGTGGTACTGGAGAATATTACTGCTAAAGTGTGCATCGGCAAATTCGGCGCATACCTGGAATCTGAAAGCGAAGAAGGCCTGGTAAAAGCATCGATTCCCCAAGATTTGACGCCGGCAGATTTAGACCCGGAACAAGTGGAGTTTCTGTTAAAGCAAAAAACGGAAGGCCCGGAAAAATTGGGTCTTCACCCGGAAACCGGGGAACCGATTTATGTGCTGATTGGCAGTTATGGGCCATACGTTCAGTTAGGGGATGTTTCGGAAACGAACAAGAAACCGAAGCGGGCTTCTTTACCGAAGGGGACGGATAAGGATAGCGTGACGCTGGATATGGCGGTGAGTTTGTTGACTTTACCCCGGTTGTTGGGCACTCACCCGGAGACGGGGGCGAAGGTGCAAGCTAATTTGGGGATGTACGGGCCTTATGTGGTTCACGACCAGGGTAAGGTGGGGAAAGATTATCGATCGATCAAACCGCCCGATGATGTTTTGACGATCGAGCTCGATCGGGCATTGGAAATGTTAGCGCAACCGAAAGCCGTTCGGGGCAGCAGCAAAACAGCCACACCTTTGAAGGAATTGGGCGCGCATCCAGAATCGGGAGAACCCCTCAATGTTTACGATGGCCGCTATGGCCCTTACGTGAAACACGGCGATATCAATGCTTCTTTGTCGAAGGATGAATCTGTGGAGAATTTCACCTTACAAAGAGCACTGGAATTGTTAGCAACCAAGGAAGCAGCGGGCGGAAAATCTAGCAGCAAGTCGAAGAAGTCAACCAAGACTACTGCGGCGAAGTCGGAAACTGCAACTGAGAAGACTGCGGCGAAGAAAACCACTGCTAAAAAGACGGAGACTGCGGCGAAGAAAACCACGACTAAGAAGGCGGCGACTGCGACGGCGACTAAGAAGAAGACAACGTGAGTTTAGTTTAGTTTTCACTGATCGAGAAACCCGGTGTGCACGGGGGGAGGGCTCCAAGTGCGATCGGGTTTCTTTATTGGTAAAATATGGAAAAATTTAGATGTGATCGTTCGGAATTCAGTCCTTAAAATAGGGTTTTAAGGTAGTAGGGCTATCGGAGTTTTTCAATAAAGAGATGTTGGGGCGAGCGCTCCATATTATCATCGAATTTTACCCTCAAAAAATACGAGTCAACTTTGGGAATATATTGGAAAAATATCCATCAGAAACTTACAGGTTATTGGGTGTAGAGTGCGATCGAGCGGGAAAAACTCGATAATTTTCTTGAGTAGAACTTGACTGGATACAAAAGATGCGGTACTTTGGGATTATATCAAGTGTTGAGTCCGCATTGGCGGGTTAACGCTTAGTTAGGCTGCCTAAGTTGTTTGGGAGAACGGTACTTTGAAATTGCCATTAGGGTGCAATACTCATTGCAGCGTCAAAGGATCTTGGAACACTCATACATCGCGTAATGTGGGCAGTCTAACCAGTAGTAGTTTGATGCAGCTTTACTATAATTTTCATGAAAATCCCTAGTCCAGAGGAAGCGCAAATAAGATTCAGCAGCATTTATAGCGCTAGTGTTACCGAAGCAGAGATTCGAGTTCCCTTTGATAATCTCGACAACGGCACAAGAGTCCTGAGCGATGAATCGGAGTGCATCAGGTATATTGCTCTCTATGGTGGACATCACTTCTACAAACTTTACGAGGCATACGCCTCAACAAAATTTGAGAATATCG
This sequence comes from Microcoleus sp. K4-B3, assembly GCF_036704615.1. Lineage (NCBI taxonomy): Bacteria > Bacillati > Cyanobacteriota > Cyanophyceae > Oscillatoriales > Microcoleaceae > Microcoleus > Microcoleus sp. K4-B3. Next base: position 45,478 of record NZ_JAUBSF010000007.1, on the reverse strand, counting down.
AGGGCGCAGACATAGAGATTATCGATTGGGGATGTGGTCAAGCATTGGCAACCTGTGTTCTAATTGACTATCTCATAGAGAAAAACATTAGTCTTAATGTGTCATCTATAACACTCATAGAGCCATCTACAGTTGCACTACAGCGTGGACAGAGCCTCGTTCAGCGAATGTTTCAGAACAACCCCTCAACTGATTCTGTGGTGCGACTGGTAAATAAGTATATAGACGATCTGACTTCTAATGATTTGGTTTCAGAACCCGATATCAGAAAAATTCACCTGTTCTCAAACATAATAGACGTACAAGGGTTTGACCTGACACAACTGTATCAATTGATGTTTAGCTCCTTTCACGGAATTAACCGTGTCATTTGCACAAGTCCCTATAACGAGGGACAGCAACGACTTGAAACGTTCTACAATCTCTTTCCGTCTCACCAAGTGACTAGAGCGTCTAGCTCAAATGAATCAATTTACGGAGAACTTTTCTATGCTGCAACTGGAAGCTACAAAGAGTGTAAAATAAGTAGATGTGAGAGGCAATTCACCGTAAACCTGACTCAATGCTGAGGAAACAATTATTATGAAAAGCAAATCTACCGTAAATTATGTTCAGGGAGACTTATTCTCTGGATTTGGCTCTTTCACTAATGATGGGCTAGGGGAAGTCTTGTCCATGCCAAACGCAGAGGTTACTTTCTATCGAAATTTTTTCGACTCGCAGGAAAGTGATAGAATTTTTGAAATTTTGCGCGACGAGATTAACTGGCGGCAGGACAAGATGAAGCTTTACGGCAAAGACATAAATTTGCCGCGAAAAACTGCTTGGTACGGCGATATGGACAAATCGTACACATTCTCAGGTATCCATCTTAATCCTGAACCTTGGACACCAACGTTACTGGAAGTGAAAGAGCGAATAGAAGATGTTGCAGGAGTAGAGTTTAATAGCGTTTTGCTGAATCTCTACCGTCACGGAAATGATGGAATCTCTTGGCACACCGATGAGGAACCAGAATTAGGCGAGAACCCTGTAATTGGTTCTGTCAGTTTTGGGGGAACAAGAAAGTTTATGTTTCGGCACAGGCAAAACAAAGATATAAAGGCGGAAGTTGAGTTAACAGATGGCAGTTTTCTGCTCATGGCTGGTGAAACTCAGCATTTTTGGCAACACCAGATTCCCAAAACATCGAGGCACGTAGAACCAAGAATCAATCTAACTTTCAGGGTGATTCTTAACTGATGCCCTGTGTCAGCGTTCAAAGAATCTGAGCGTTTAATGTTATCTGCGGTGGCTCATTTCAGTCGCCGTTAGATCGCCCAAACCCCATATCCCTGACCTCGCGCTGGTCTAAAATCTCCTGGGCCGCAACAAAGGCGATATGTGCGATCGACAAACTCCCCGTATAACCCAGCCAGCAGCAGGGGAAAAACTAGCAGCAAGTCGAAGAAGCCAACTAAAACTGCTGCGGTAAAATCGGAAACTGCAACTGAGAAGACTGTGGCGAAGAAAACAACTGCTAAAAAGACGGCGACAGCAACAAAGAAGAAAACCAAGTGAAATTAGTTTAGTTTTCACTCATCCAGAAACCCGGTTTATTAAAAAAACCGAGTTTCTTTATTTATAAAATACTAGACAAGCTGGCAAAAAGAGGTTTGTACTTCCGTCCTTAAAATTCTCTTCTCTTCTCTTCCTTTGTGTCATAAACGTGTGCGCGGTTCGCCCGCCCCTATTTTTTTTGAGACATATCACCTCAAACTCTTGTCAGGGCTAGCTTTTCAGCTTACTTGTCACCCATCGGCAAAATCATCCTATTTACTTATTGACAATTGCTCCTCTCTGCTAGATTGTCAGGGAACCAATATATAAGGTTAAAAATTGTATCATAAGCAACAGAAAGTACCCAATGTTTTATGTAACGCCCTACAATTGAGAAAAGAAACAAGATTAAGAGGCGCGATCGCAATGGGTATCAATGAAGACCTAGACTGGGAAGAAGCATTTGAGTACCGAGCGGGCTTGACAGTGGAGTTGAAGTCCCAGCCAGGGGTTTTGCATACGATCGCTTACTATGAAGTGATGATGGTACCGCCCATCTGGTTAGAAAATGACCCGCGTCCCCGCTATCCTCACGAACTCCAAGTCGTTTCGCAGCAACCTACTGTGTCTAATAGTTGCCGGATTTCAGAGTGCCCTGTTTTAGTCGCCTCCTAAGTTTTTTCAGCGGGAAATATCGGCGATGGCATCTAGCCAGCAATCAAACCGATGCAGTGATTTTCGGATTGAGATTGCTTGAGTGTACTTTGTGGCGATCGGCTAAGTAGTCGTAGGGTGCGCCACCATGAACAACCCCTAACTTGCATATCGACAATCTCACAGATCCGCACCTGTGCCATCGAGAGCCGATGTAAACAAACCCAACACTTATTTTCTAGCCAAACTTTGTAAAAATGGTATTATTTTAGGGTTTCGGTAATTCCTTCCCCTATCAATAACCGGACGTTGGTCTAAAATCTCCTCAGCGACCAGAAAGGCGATATGGACGATCGACTTTCACGAAAAAACTGCGGTAATCCAAAAGTATATTGGTACAAATGGTAGAAATCCATCTTGATATTAATGAGAGTTGTTTGAAGTTTTTCCTAGGGTGACTAATTCGGTTTATTAACACAAAAGTGACCACTTTAACCATAAAATTAAATTGGTATGTTAAGATGACACAAGCCCTTACCATACTTGATTTCAATTATGGCTGAAAAATTAATAGTTAGAAACTTTGCTGGCATCAAGGATTTGGAGATTGAAATCAAACGAATAAATATACTTATTGGCCCTCAAGCCAGCGGTAAAAGCGTTTGCGCTAAACTCCTTTTTTATTTTAAGAACTTCGTATGGGAAATTTTCTCGGTTGTAGATAATGAGCAAACAAAACGCAATCTAGATTCAAATTATTCCAAGAGGTTTGAGGAATATTTTCCTCCTGATTGTTGGGGAAAAGAACATTTTTTCATCAGGTATGAAATTTCCAATGTTTTTATAGAAGTTAGTAGAAAACAGGATACCAAAGGTAGAATTTCCCTCAGCTATTCAGATTTTTTCAAGAAAGAATTGGCCGACCTACGCAATTTACTCAAAAAAGCAAGAGAGGAAAGCTCTGAAATAACTTTTAGTTTTAATATTCTTAATAGTTCATTTTTTGGCAATAAAATTTTAAAAGATCGCTTAGTAGAAAGTTTAGGCAGATCCATTGGTCGAGAGGCAGCCTTCAATCAGCTTTTTATTCCTGCTGGCCGCTCATTTTTCGCTAATCTTCAGAGCAATATTTTTTCTTTTCTTTCAAGCAATAATACCTTAGATCCATTTCTAAGATCGTTTGGCTCAACATACGAAGGGATCAAAAATTTGCGTATACAATATAAAATTGATCCTGAAGATAAATATACACAAGATATACTAGAGGAAATAAACAGGCTAATAGAGCAGTCTTTATGTGGTAAGCACATACAGGAAAAAGGCAAAGATTTTCTGGAGGTGGCAGATGGAAGACGTATTAGTATTGCGAACTCATCTTCCGGTCAACAGGAAACATTGCCTCTGACAATTATGCTAGCTGCACTACCTGTTCTAGCTTACCCTCCAGCCGGTCAGACAGTGTATATTGAGGAGCCGGAAGCGCATTTATTTCCAAGCGCACAGCGTAATATTGTCGAGTTGATCGCTACTGTCTTTAATTTTCGCAAAGAGCAACTTCAATTCTTTATAACTACCCATAGTCCTTATGTCCTGACAGCCCTTAATAATCTGCTCCAGGCTGGGCTTCTTTATGAAGAGTCCAGCGAAGATATACAACATCAACTAGAAAAGATTGTATCTAGATACAAATCATTAGATGTTGACGATCTCTCAGCCTATGTTTTGAGCGATGGAAAATGCCAGAGTATAGTGTGTCCTGATACTGGGTTGATTGATGCGCGAGTCATTGATTCTGTTTCTGATGAACTAGCTATTGAATTCGATCAACTTCTCAACTTAGTTTGAATCGTATATGAAAAGTCTTCCAGAGTGTGAGGAACGTAGATCGGACACCAAGATTGTCTTGCAGGAAAACAAAAGTAAAATAACGTTCCTCAACCCGAATCAAGACGAAATATTAATAATTAAGGTTGATGGCTGCGTTATTAGTGACAATGAGACTTTGCGTTGCGACTACGCACTCATTCCTTCTGATGCAGTAGAAATATATGTAGAGTTGAAAGGAAGCGATATTGCACAGGCGGTTAAACAAATAGAATCAACTATTAAATTACTTTCGGAAAATTCCCAAAAGATTAAGAAGCTATGTTTTGTCGTGTCTACACGAGTGCCAAAACAGACAACAAGTATACAACAGCTACAAAGTCAGTTTAAGAAAAAATTTAATGCTAGTTTCCGAATCAAGAACATTCAAGATGAGTATGATTTAAGTACGTCCACAAGCTAAACTAACGAGAACTTTGATATGACGAACATACAAAACTTTAGCAGAAAAGGAGTCCGCGGACGATCGCCCTCCCTCAACTAAATTTTATCTCGTATCTATTATAAATCATCCTGACCTCTACCTTGAGAAGTATATTTTGCGGGACTTGCACAACACATCCGGCGAGGCGCAACATATACGGAGAAGGTGGGCAGTGCACACCCTACAAAAACTTTTGTGTAAATCCTATTTTCTATTGCTGAATTCCTTGAACCCCGCAATTTTACGCCTTTATTCCTTCAAAAATGTGCGATGTTTAGCCAGAAATTAACATTGATTTAAACTTTAATGGAGACATAAACGAGCTAGAATTCAAGAGTTTTCGTGGAAGACATGGAGTTTAAATACAAAATGTCACAGATAACAAATTAATATCGATCGCACTTCTCGATCGCACTTTACAAAACAACCAAAACTCAGGAGTCAATCGCTGATGATGCTAGGAACAACCGAGATTCCGCAATTAAAGCCGCTTTCCGACTCAGAACTACACAAAATGAACGCCTACTGGCGGGCGGCAAACTACCTATCCGTCGGACAAATCTATCTCCTCGACAATCCCCTACTCAAAGAACCCCTCAAAATCGAACAGGTCAAACCGAGACTCCTCGGACATTGGGGCACCACTCCAGGCTTAAACTTCATCTACCTTCACCTCAACCGCATCATCAAAGCCCAAGACCTAAACACCATCTACATCGCAGGCCCCGGACACGGCGGGCCGGGCTTGGTCGCCAACACTTACTTAGAAGGAACTTACACCGAATATTACTCGAACATTTCCGAAGATGAAGAGGGTATCAAGCGGCTGTTCAAACAGTTCTCCTTTCCCGGCGGTATCCCCAGCCACGTCGCCCCGGAAACCCCCGGTTCGATTCACGAAGGCGGCGAACTCGGCTACGCCCTCGTCCACGCTTACGGGGCGGCCTTCGACAACCCCGATTTGATAGTGGCGGCCGTTGTCGGCGACGGGGAAGCGGAAACGGGTCCGCTGGCTGCTAGCTGGCACTCTAACAAGTTTCTCAATCCGGTTCGGGACGGGGCCGTGTTGCCGATTTTGCACTTGAACGGCTACAAAATTGCCAATCCAACGCTGTTGGCCCGCATTCCGCGCGAGGAATTGGAAAGTTTGATGGTCGGTTACGGCTACAAACCTTATTGGGTGGAAGGTTCAGACCCGGAAACCATGCACCAGTTGATGGCTGCAACTCTCGATACTGCGATCGGCGAAATTAAGGCGATTCAGGAAAAAGCCCGGACGGAGGGCTATTCCGGTCGTCCCCAGTGGCCGATGATTGTGATGAAAACTCCCAAAGGCTGGACGGGGCCCAAGGAAGTTGACGGTAAGAAAACTGAGGATTATTGGCGATCACACCAAGTCCCACTTTCGGAAATGGCTTCTAAGCCGGGACACGTCCAACTCCTGGAAGATTGGATGAAAAGCTATAAGCCGGAAGAACTGTTCGACGAAAAGGGCAAGTTAATTCCCGAATTGGCAGAATTAGCGCCCAAGGGCGATCGGCGGATGGGGGCAAATCCCCACGCTAACGGCGGCCGGCTGCTGCGAGACTTGAAAATGCCGGAATTTGAAGAGTACGCCGTTGACGTGCAAAAACCGGGCACTGTAATGGCTGAAGCAACCCGCGTTTGCGGCCGCTTCCTGCGAGAGGTGATGAAACTGAATCACGAAAACGCCAATTTCCGCATTGTCGGGCCTGACGAGACGGCCTCAAACCGCCTCGATCCGGTGTTTGAAGTGACGAACCGGGTGTGGGCGGGCGAAATTTTGCCCGAAGACGACCACATCTCCCCCGATGGGCGGGTGATGGAAGTCCTCAGCGAACATTTGTGTCAGGGATGGCTGGAAGGCTATTTGCTGACGGGACGCCACGGCTTTTTCTCTTGTTACGAGGCGTTTATTCACATCATCGATTCGATGTTCAACCAACACGCCAAGTGGTTGAAAACTACTAACGACATTCCTTGGCGCCGACCGATCGCCTCTCTCAACTACCTGCTAACTTCTCACGTTTGGCGGCAAGACCACAACGGTTTTTCTCACCAAGATCCGGGTTTTATCGACCACGTAATTAACAAGAAAGCGGAGGTTGTGCGGGTTTATTTGCCGCCGGATGCGAATACTTTGCTGTCAGTAACGGATCACTGTCTCCGCAGCCGCCACTATGTCAACGTGATTATTGCAGGGAAGCAGCCGGCATTGCAGTATTTGGATATGGATGCTGCGATTAAACACTGTACGGCCGGCATCGGTATTTGGGAGTGGGCTAGCAATGATAAAGGCGGCGAACCGGATGTGGTGATGGCTTGCGCGGGTGATGTTCCGACGCTGGAAACTTTGGCTGCGGTTGACATTCTCCGCCGAGATTATCCTGATTTAAAAGTGCGGGTGGTGAATGTGGTGGATTTGATGACGCTGCAACCTGCTAGCGAACATCCCCACGGTTTGTCTGACAAGGATTTTGATACTTTGTTCACGAAAGATAAGCCGGTGATTTTTGCTTTTCACGGCTATCCTTGGCTGATTCACCGCTTGACTTATCGCCGGACAAATCACCCGAATATTCACGTTCGGGGTTACAAGGAAGAGGGAACGACTACGACGCCGTTTGATATGGTGGTGATTAATGACCTCGATCGATTCCATTTGGTTGGTGATGTACTCGATCGCGTTCCGAAACTGAGTTCTGTAGCTGCTTACGGCAAACAAGCTATCCGCGACAAGCTGATCGAACACAGGCAGTATATCAACGAACACGGCGATGATATGCCGGAAATCCGCGACTGGCAGTGGTCGCACGCCGGCGCGGTGTCGTCGGAAGCGCCGAAGGAAACGAAAGATCCGACAACGACAGGAGATCAAACCGTGCGATCGGGTGCGCCTGGATAGGTGCGATCTCTGTCTGAAAAGAAAGTCCTCAGAAATTGAGGGCTTTTTTTAGTTGTTATGAGAAATCTGTCGTTGGTCTGCGAGTCCGCCAGGGGTTGAAAACCCCTGTCTCATAGCAAAAGTCGGTTGAAACCGACTATCGATTTTAGATTTTAGATGTTAGATTGGGAATTATTGATTTGAGATTGGAGATTTGAGATTTGAAATTAGGAATTAAGTGGTTTATTTAATTGGCTTTTCAGTCCTCTTTTAGAGGACTTTCGCTATGAGACGGGGGTTGAAAACCCCCGGCGGACTTGCGGGTTAATCGATATCTTCATGCTTGTGCCATCTGCGTTAATGAGGCTAGGGCCCGATCGAGTAATACCTCAACTTGGGCGCGAGTTACTCCCGGAAACCATTCGAGAAACTGGTCAATAGAGGCTCCATCTTTAAGGTTCTCGAAAAAGGCGGCAACAGGTACGCGCGTTCCCCGAAATACCCATGCACCACTCACCTTGGTTGGATCGCGTTCAATGACTTCAAAGAGGTGTATATTCTGCATGACGATCGTTGCTTGTTGCGGCTCAAGTAAAACAACTAAGATAGAATTAATGTTAGCATAAATCAAGGGTGATTTAGGATTTGTACATTCAAAAGAGGCGGTCATGCTTAAAGAAATAGAAATTCAAAATTTTAGGTGCTTTGAGCAAATCAAAATTTCTGGGTTTGAAAGAGTCAATTTAATCGGCGGTAAAAATAATGCTGGTAAGACAGCCTTGCTAGAAGCAATTTTTCTCTATAACGATCCCGACGGTAGAAGTATATCCGCATTAAAAAAGCTGAGAATGGAATCGTCAGAATCGTCAGCATCCTCAGAATGGATAGAATCAATAGAATCAATATATAAAAGGGAATGGGACAACTTGTTTTATTCCCTCAACAAAGACGCAGTTATAGTAATTAATGGAAAAGATGAAAGTAATGTCGTAGATAAAATAGAAATATGGTTAGATGAATCGGGAAATGTGGACAATATTTTTTCAGACCAAAATTTAGAAAGATTAAGAGAGTTATTCTTGAAGTATAAAGATGATTTGTCAGTCCTAAATCTCAAATTAACTCGAGATAATCAAGAAACTGTTAATTCCGTTGCAATAGCTACTTCATCATCAAAAATGTGGTTTGGCAGTCGTCCTAATGTTAAAGAACCGCCTTTTATTCCATCTTGTATGAGGTCTTTTGAAAGGTATCTCACGGAACTATTTGACCTGGCGCGTTTGAATGAAAAAGATAGCGAAGTTTTGAAAGCTTTTCAAATTCTCGACTATTCAATAGAATCAGTAGACAGTTTTTCGATCGGGGAACCCACGCTCTACTTGAGAAGAAAAGGTGAAAAGCGTTTGCCTTTATCATTGTTTGGAGATGCCATTAACAGAGTTGCAGAAATAATCCTTAAACTGGTAAACAGCGAACACAAAATACTGCTAATTGATGAGATAGAAAATGGCATACACCATACAAGTCAGCGGGAGTTTTGGAGAATTTTATTTCGCTTGGCGGTTGAACTGGATACCCAGATTTTTGCTACAACTCACAGTTTAGAGATGCTTCAAGCATTTGCTGATGTGGGTTTAGAACCAAATCAGGAATGCAGCAGCGCATATTTTGAACTAGCAAGGAAACTCAAAACAAATCAAATAATCGGAATCAGGCGCGATTTGGAAACTCTTAGTTATGCCATTGAGCATCAAGAAGGAGTGAGAGGTGAGTAATATTGTCATAGTAGAAAGTAAAAATGATAGGATTTTCATGCAGGCAATGGTTGAGAAACTAAACTGCGATATCCAGGTAGCACCACCTATTTATATAGATGATTATAAAAGTTTGGGAGGCTTGAGCGAAACAGAGTTAATCAAAGCTTTAAAAGCTTTAGAAGCAAACATTGACAAAAAAGGTATCGAAAAGATTGGAATTATTATCGATATTGATAATTGTTCAGAGCAAGAACGCCTGAAATTCGTAGATAAATGTATAGAACCAGTGTTTAAAGCTGAAAGCTTGTCAAGCACTAAACAATTTATCGATATTTGTGGAGATAATGAAACAAAGGCAAAATTGGCTTGTTACTTTACAAATGTTGAAGGTAAAGGCGAACTGGAAACGCTTTTAAAGGCAATAAAGGCTAGAGAATCACCTTATGCTGATTGTTTGGATAGCTGGAGAAGTTGCATAGAAGAAAAGGAGGGAAAGAAAATCAAGCAGAAAGATTTTGATAAATTTTGGATTAGCAACTATATTAGGTATGATACTTGCTCAAAGAAGGAACAGCAACAAGTTGAAAAGAAATGCAGTATGCATGGGTTTGATTATGTTATGGAACACAAAAAAGATATTTGGGATTGGGATCATCCTGCTCTCGATGATTTGAAAGAGTTTTTTACACTCTTTTGCTAACATAGTAAAATTCACACACAATTAACTCATGAGCTTAAAAATCTACTTTCTGCGACACGGTGAAACCACTTACAGCAAAACAGGCGGCTTCTGCGGCGCGATCGACCCAGAATTAACGCCCGAAGGTTCTCAAATGGCAGAACAGTTTGGCGCCGCTTACGCAAAATTGCCTTGGAATGCTGTTTATGTCAGTCCGATGAAACGAACTATTGCTACTGCAAAACCTTTGTGCGATGCTGTGGGAATTGAAATGCAGCTTCACGACGGACTGAGGGAAATTAATTACGGTGAGTGGGAGGGCAAAACAGTAGAAGAGGTCAAAAAAGAATACGAAGAAGATTATATTAATTGGCTGACTGAACCTGCTTGGAATGCACCGAATGGCGGCGAGACTTCCGTGGAAATTGCTAGCCGATCGTCCTTAGTTATCGCAGAAATTCAGGAAAAGTACAAGAGCGGAAATGTTTTGGTTGTTTCGCACAAGGCAACTATTAGGATTATTCTGTGCAGTCTCTTGGGGATTGATTTGGGACGTTATCGCTATCGCATTGCCGCTTTAGCAGCTTCTGTCAGTATTGTTAAGTTTGACGTGCGCGGGCCGCTGCTGGAGGTTTTGGGCGATCGATCGTACATGGATGAAAACCTCCGCAATTTACCCGGTACTTGAAATTGCGGGTAAGGTGCGCACACTGCGCACCCTAGAGTCTGAAACTAAATCGCACCGAGGTAAGACAATCCTAAAATCGTACCCGTTCCCAAAATATGACCGAAGCAGAGACTTCCCACAAGTGCACCCAAACTCAAGCCGCCCAACAGATTCGATGAGGGCGCGGCTGGGCCTGTGTGAGGATTTTGGATGGTTGATTTGCCGATCGCAATAGCTAAAATATTGCAAAGAATCATAATCAAACCGATCGTGGGGCTCCAGTCTACGGTTCTGGCGACAGTGGCAAGTAAAATTGGTGTAAACATCGATCTGCTCCTTAAACTTTAGTAAATGAAAATCTGCATAGAAGATATATCAAAAAAATGCAACTGTTAGCTACAGATTGCATTAACAGTTAATTTTTCGACATTTTTCTTAATAATTTTCCCAGGATCTCAAGATTTTTTAGTCCCCCTCTGCTGGGACAAAAGTTTGACAAAACGCGATTTCTATCGCCTAGCGATCGAAAGAACGAATCAACAGGACATAATAAAGCATGAAAATACTGGTGTTAAATGCGGGTTCTAGCAGTCAAAAGAGCTGTCTTTACGAGTTAAACGATGTCCTGCCCGATCGACCTTTGCAACCCCTCTGGGAGGCTCAAATAGACTGGACTCACCAGCAGGGTATAGCAGAGTTGAAAGTCAAAACAGCAAAGGGCGATCGGCTTGAGGAGGAAGTTGCATCGGAGTCTCGCAAAGCTGCTATTTCTCGAATGCTGGAGAGTCTTTGGAGGGGAAAAACTCAAACAATTAATGATTTAAAGGAGATTGATATTGTCGGCCACCGCGTCGTACATGGCGGACAAGACTATCAGCAAAGTACGTTAATTTCGCCGGATGTTAAAGAGGCGATCGCTCGTTTATCTCTATTTGCCCCCGTACACAATCCGGCAAACTTGGAAGGCATCGAATCCCTTGAAAAAATCCTCCCAAATGTGCCGCAAGTAGCAGTATTTGATACAGCTTTTCACGCGCAGTTGCCGCCCGCTGCGTTTGTTTATCCCGGCCCATACGAATGGCTAGAAAACGGGATTCGCCGCTACGGTTTTCACGGCATTAGCCATCAATATTGCGCTCGCAGGGCTGCTCAACTTCTGAACCGTGATTTGACAGATTTGCGGCTGATTAGCTGTCATTTGGGCAACGGATGTTCTCTGGCAGCGATTCGGGGGGGCGTGAGTGTTGACACGACGATGGGATTTACTCCTTTGGATGGTTTGATGATGGGAAGTCGATCGGGTGCGATCGATCCTGGGATTATAATTCATTTGTTAAGGCGATCGGATTTAACTTCTGAAAAATTAGATAATATTCTCAATCGTAATTCTGGTTTAAAAGGGATTTCTGGGGTATCTAGCGATATGCGGCAGATTGGAGATGCGATCGCCCAAGGTAATGAAAGAGCTCAACTTGCTTTGGATATTTACATTCACCGTTTGCGCGCCGGAATTGGGGCGATGCTGGCGAGTTTGGGAGGGTTGGATGCTTTGATTTTTACGGCGGGAGTTGGGGAAAATTCTCCTGTGGTGCGGCTTGCGGCTTGCGAAGCTTTTGGATTTATCGGGTTAAAATTGGATGGGGAGAAGAATGAACACTCGCCAGTTGATGAAGATATTGCGACAGTGGATTCAGCCGCGAGAGTTTTGGTAATTCACACGCAGGAGGATTGGGAAATTGCGCGAGAATGCTGGAAAAGCGCCATCTGTTCCGGTTAAGCGATCGCTCTTTTAGGCTACTTGAAAACGAGCGACCTCTTTTATGGTGGGTAATAAATACAAAAGGGCGATCGAGACTTGGATGTTAACCTAGAGAGCGAGGATTTCAGTCTTCAGTTGACTCTAAAGTAGACTGACAGCGTTCCCAATAAATTTTAGCGACGCGATCGCCCTGATTCTGACGCCAACACTCGGAAAACAGCCGCCCCGCTTTAGCTAACTTCCCTTCTGAGTAAATTTCCAAAGCTTCGGCAAACAATTGCAGCGTAGCTAACTTGCCCTGTTTAATTTCTGGGCGATCGCAATCAAACACCTCATAAACCGTCACCGCTTCAGATTTTCCCTTAACTTTTACCGTATCGAGGGTGCGGATTGCGTACTCGGATAAATTTTCTAAACGCGAGTAAGTTTCCTGGGTGATTAACAGCGACACCCCATAATTTTTTGTCAATCCCTCCACGCGAGAAGCTAAATTCACCGCATCGGAAATTACTGTGCCCTCCATGCGATTTTGTCCTCCCACCGTTCCCAGCATCAAAGTTCCAGTATTAATTCCAATCCCAATCTGAATCGGCCCATAGCCAGAATTAGCGCGGTGTTGATTGTATTCAACCAGGCCCTGCAGCATAGCAATTCCCGCTTTCACCGCATTATCCGCCTCGCCGCTAAACAGCGCCATAATCGCATCCCCAATATATTTATCAATAAACCCGTGATTTTGATTAATAATGGGTTCCATGCGAGAAAGATAGGAATTGATAAATCTGAAATTGTCCTCCGGCGTCATACTTTCCGAAAGCGTGGTGAAATCGCGAATGTCGGAAAACAATACCGACATTTCCAACTGCACTTGGTCGCCCAATTCCACATCAATAATGCTTGATTTTTCTAAAAATTGGAGGAATTGATTGGGAACGAAGCGCTCGTAAGCTTTGTTGAGTTGGAACAATTCATCGGTAAATCTGATTCGCTCTGTTTCTGCTTTTTTGCGCTCCGTGATATCTTGAAAGGCTACAATTGCATAAGAAATATTGTCCTTTTCATCATATATGGGCGTACCCCAACCCTCAATCGGAATAATCTTATTGCCTTGGTGGATTTCCATATCCTCAGCGGTGGCACTTTCGCCCTTCAACGCCCGCACAATCGGCAAGTCAGCAAAGGGGTATTCCTGATATGTTCCAGCTTTATAGATTTGATAAACGTCTGGTATTTGCTCGCTGGCGACTTGAGAAATAACTCCTTTACCTAATAATTGAATAGCAACGCGATTACTATAGTAAGGTTTGCCCGAAGCATCCAGCACTGATACACCTACTGGAATTGCTTCTAAAAATTGAGCCAGCCTGCTTTCATTTTCGCGGACTTCTGTATAAAGCTTAGAATTTTGAATTGAAATCGCCGCCTGTCCAGATAAAACTTTTAATAGTTCAACTCTTTCTGGGGTAAAAGCTCCGGCCGTCAAATTGTTTTCTAGATAAACAATACTGACGATTTGAGATTGGTTAATCAGCGGCACGCATAAAATTGATTTGGTCTGATTCTTTTGGATGTAGGGGTCGTTGGTAAATTGTCCCTCTCGGGCAGCATCATCCAGTACCACGCTTTCTTGAGTGCGGGCTACATAATTGAGAATTGCTTCAGAAAGTTTTTGACAGGTTTCAACGGGGATTGACTGCAATACGGTGACTTGTTGAGAATTTATTGTTCCTTCAGCTTCAATTAACAGTTGTCCATGGCTTGACAAAATTAGATATCCTTTTTGCGCCCCTGCATTCTCAATCAAAATTTTCATCAAGCTAGACAGTAATTTATCGAGCAATATTTCGCCAGAAATCGCCTGAGAAGCTCTGATCACTGTGATGATATCTAAGTTATTAACCGAACCAGTGGTCGTCACTGTTGCGCTAGCTTTAGTGTTTTTAGTTCCGGGTTGAGTTACCGCCAATAATTGGGGATATCGCGTTTCTAAATCCGTTACCTTAGCAGTTGCTCCCCATTGAAGATAACAATAATACGCCTCCAATATGTAGGCTTGAGCAACTTTTGCTTTGCCCCAGTTTAAATAAAATTTTGCTGCTAGTTCGTTGGCAATGGCTTCGTCATTAACATATTTGTTTTCTTTGGCTCCTTCAATTGCGCGATCGTACATTTCAATCGCCTCAGCTTTATTGCCCAAAACTCGATATCGTTCTCCCTCAACTAAATACCATTTATGCAAATAATTCATCGGAGCATTTTGCGCCCATTTTTCCAAAATGGTTTGATGGGTTTCCAGCAGCGCAAGAATTTCAGCTTGCTCAATTGCTGGCTGTGCGGGAAAAAGTGCCAGGTAGGTGAGAGCGGCATAGAAATGGAAAATCGGAACAAAAACTAATCCGGATACTGCCATTAAATACTGTTGGCTGCGGGCAATGTGGTCTAGGGCAGCCGTATAATTGCCGCATGAGTAGGCAAGCAACAGTTTGTAGATGTAGACAGCAGCGAGCGCCGAAAGTTGATTATCCTGCTGCTGCTTGGGAATCATCACCGTTTCATCATAGGTTTGGCCGCTCAAACAATCCGACAGAATACGGGATTCCCTCAAGTTCTTCACGGTCTGCTGCGTCATATCCCGAAAAGCATGAGAATGTTTCACCTGAGCCAAGGCAGCGCTGTAACTTACTACTTCGGTTTCCCAAGTGTCTAGTTCTACCCCACCGATAAATTTGCCTACAAAGTATTGGTTTATGCTGTAGCCAGCGTATACATAGTCGCCGGTTTCCATGCCCAACCTATAGCCCTCTTTCAGCGTCGGTACGGTCGCCAAAAGAGATTCTTGGCGATGCTGAATAAAGCACCCAAACACCAGCAAAATCATTGACTTGAATTCCCGGACATTGAACCTATCGAGCAATGAAAGTGCCAATTTACCAAAGGCATAGCCTGTTTCCACCTTTCCTAAAAAGGCACACAGTACCATCCCGTGCATCGCATACCCCACTGTGGATGCGGGTGCATTCCCAAAGTCGATCGATAAACTCACCATAGTGGAGCTAACTAGGGGTGTTAAACTCGGCATTGCTTGAAAAATGGGTGCACATAACATTCTTAAGAGTTGCATAGCAGCCCGAGTCTGAAGATCCGTCATCACAGGCAAGTCAAACAGTTGCTCGATGTGTCTGTCCTGAAGTTGGCCAGCCAGGGCTTGTAACGCTTTACCAATCGTGGCTTTATCAGGTTGGGTAAATAGTTCAACACCCAATTGTCCCAGGGCATCTCTACCCACTGAGATCGCTTCTAGCATCTGGCTCTGGGCTGTATGGGCGACGATTTGAATTTCGTAAATTTTAACTTTGTCTAAAATTGTTTGGGCTTCTTGTAAAACCTTTGCTGCCATCCGCTCCATACCATCAAAGTCACCATTCAAATAGGCAATTTCAGCAGCCGCAACATAGAGATTTAGGGTTAACTCATACTGACTTTGCCAGCAGTTAACCCTCAAGAGAGCCATCCCCGTTTGTAGATAGATATTTGCCGCAGTGTAGGCAGTAGAACTTCTGGCTTTACCTGCCGCTTCTAAGTTTAGTTGGGCTAAGGCTTCTCGTTCGCTTAATTGATTGATTAACTCAATTCCTTGATTTAAATGCCCCACAATATCAAACAGTTTTTCTTCTCTTTCTATCTCCGAAGAATTTTGTAGCAGTAACTGTCCAATTGTGAGATGAGTAGCTTGTTTTTTGTCGTCTGGGATTAGGGAATAAGCCGCTTGCTGGACGCGATCGTGTAGGAACTTATAAGTTGGATTAGCAACAGACTGACTAGGAGATTGAGCATCTGCTTGAGTGAAGTTATAGCCTTCTGCAATCTTTAAAATAAGTCCTTCTTGCAAGGCTTTCCATAGCGCTGATGCCGTTTGTTCGGGTAATTCTTCGCTGACTACTGCTAATGTCTCTAAATCAAACTGCGCTCCAATGCAAGCGGCAAGTTTGAGGGCATCCTGAGTTTTGGCAGGCAACTTCTGCAATTGCGCCGCCATAAACTCCACCACATCCGAGGCATGGCTAAGTCTAGCTTGGGCAAGATTGCACTGCCACCCCCCTTTACTTCCCCCCTTAGTAAGGGGGGATTGAGGGGGGTCAAAGCTAATTTGACCATCTTCATACAACGACTTGAGGAACTGAGTAGAGAAAAAGGGATTTCCTTTGGTTTTTTGATAAACCAATTCTGTCAGGGGTTGAGCCCATGTGCGATCGCAAATCAGCGTATCTGCCACCAACTGATTCAGATCTCCTTGGCTCAACGGTTGCAGCATAATAGTATTCACCACTGCCCCAGACTTCACAATCTCATCAATCGCCAACATAAACGGATGAGCAGCAGACACCTCATTATCTCGATAAGCACCCAATACTAACAGATGCCCCGTATCCTGCATCAACAGTTGTAATAACTTCAAAGATGCTGAATCCGCCCACTGCAAATCGTCCAAAAATATCACTAAGGGATGTTCTGCTTGGGTAAATACTTGCACAAATTTCTGCATCAGCAGATTGAAGCGATTTTGTGCCGCATTCCCTGACAGTTCTAGTGCAGTCGGTTGATCGCCAATGATGCGTTCTAACTCAGGAATCACCTCAATCAGCACTTGACCGCTCTCGCCTACTGCTGTGAGAATCAGAGTTTTCCATGTTTGTAACTGAGCGTCATTTTCTGATAATAATTGCCCCATTAATACCCGAAATGCTTGCACAAATGCACTGAATGGGATATTGCGCTGAAATTGATCGTATTTGCCTTTAATAAAATAGCCACGCTGTCTGGCGATCGGCTTGTGGACTTCGTTCACGACTGCGGTTTTACCAATTCCCGAAAAGCCAGCTACCAGCATCATTTCAGCGCTACCTGTACTAACTCGTTCAAAGGCAGCTAATAGACTAAAAACTTCTGTTTCCCGACCGTATAACTTTTCAGGAATCAGGAAACGGTCGGTAATATCCCGCGTTCCCAAGTCAAATTCTTCTATGCTATCCGTTTCTTGTAGTTGAACCAGACACATTTCTAAATCGTGCTTCAATCCCAATGCAGTTTGATAGCGATTTTCCGCATTTTTCGCCATCAATTTGTTGACAATTTGGGACAGAATTAGGGGAATTTTGGACTCTATTTCGTTCGGAGCAACTGACTGCCTAGCAATGTGGCAGTGAACTAACTCTAAAGCATCTTCTGTCTCAAAAGGCAGTTTTCCTGTTAGCAATTCGTAAAATGTGACGCCGAGGGAGTAAAAGTCAGTGCGGTAATCCAGAGTGCGATTCATCCTACCAGTTTGTTCGGGCGAGATATAAGCGAGAGTTCCTTCAAGAACTCCGGGGTTTTTGAGTATCGGTGTTTCTCGGCTTAGCTGAGTGGAAATACCAAAATCAATAATTTTTAATTGTTCCGTTTCCGGATTGTAAACAATATTAGAAGGGTTAATATCTTTGTGGATAATATTGGCGCTGTGAATTTGCCCTAAAATTTCAGTTGTGGGAATCGCGATGAGCAAAAATTCCTCCAGGGTAAACTTTCGCTGCTGCATCCAAATTTTCAAGGATTCGCCGCCAAAGTCCTCCACAAACATCACGAGGCTGTTTTGGTATTTTTGCAAGTCATAAACCTGCACGGCTCCCGCCTCTTTTAACTCTTGGGTAATTCGGTATTCGGTGCGGTAGCGCACCAACTCTTGAGGTGTGGGGTAGCTTTCTTTGAGAAGTTTGAGGATAATCCGCTGGCTATCTGCTTCCCGAATAGCCCGGTAAACCAGAGAGTTGGCACTTTCGTAAAGAAGCGTCTGGACGGCTACGCCTGGAATGGAGAGCATATTTATTTTTAGGGTAAAAATTAACTAACGCGAAGTCACAACGCACCCGATGCGTTATTTCGAGAATAACGCTTTAAACAGGAACAAATTGTGTTTTTATCACAAATGTTTAGTTTTTCCGCAGCGAAGTGGCTTTCAATCGCTCGTTTTTCCCGACTTTACCAACCACTTCGCTGCCGGCAGAACCGCAAATTCAAGTGCTGCCACCCGCTGCTGGCAAAATAGAAAATGGGAAAAAGCACACCGCCAATCATAAAACCCTTCACAAAATTGCCGCTGAATTAATAGAAGAAGAGGAATGTCAATATGTCTTCACCAAGGACTCCCAATCATCACAAAAGCCGACCAATAATAAGGATGCGACAACTTTAAATCGGCAAACCCTTGCAGCGAAGTCGGCAACTCCACCCCCTCACCCCGACTTGAACCCCGCAATCTGCCGCCCTCCAAACGCACATCTCCCCGCAACATCGAAATTTGCGCTTGTCGCAGCGCCGCCGCCTTAATTCGCACCGTCTTCAACTGCTGGTAAAACTCACTCATCAATCCCAAAGTACCTTCATCTGAAACGTACCACAAACTCCCCAAAGCCGTTTGCACCCCGGCTTGCAGCGCCAAACCCCCAAAACCCAACTCCGCCTGTGCATCTCCCACCGCAGTCCGACAAGCACTTAAAACTAATAAATTCACCTGCGGATCGTTCAATCTCAAATCCCGCAATTGATCGAGTCGCAATCGACTATCCCACAACTGAATAAAAGAATTATTCGGCGCCCCCGGTCGAAATTCGCCGTGAGTAGCTAAGTGAATAATTCCAAAAGGTCGGCTTTCATGCTCTCGCTTCAAATTATCCAAAGTGAAACCCTCATTCAGAAAACTAACTCCCGGCCACTCTCTGGAAATAGCCGCTATTTCAGCAGGAACAGCAGGCAAAGGATTCAACTCGGAAAATTGCGACGCACCCATTGCTAAAACTTGAGAATTTCTGATATCGACGTAGCGACTATCTGTTAAATTAATGCTGGGCATGAGGCTGAGATTGTACTTTTCCACCAAAAATTGCTGTCCGTCGTGCAAAGCAGCAAAGGGCATACCTCTCAAACCCCGATCGACAACAAAGGAAATAGTATCGGTTTCGCACTTCTTTAAATTCTCCTCTAAAGGCGCAATCATCCACTGATAAAGCTGTTGAGAAGATGGTAGATAACTTGTAGTACCCCGCACGCCCGGTTTAGTAATCTCATTTCTGAACACAGTTACAACTTTCAGCAGTTCTTCCCGGTTCGCGGCCGGTACGCTTTTGTGAACAACTTCACCGCAAGAAGTTATTAGCATTAAATTTAATTTTTCCGGTTGCGAGAACAGATAAATTAAGCTGGGTTTCGTGCCAGTTTCTTTCCCCACGGATGCTAATTTTATTTTGATTTCGTCTGGAGATATCAGTTCGTCCCTGATGTTCATGCCGAAATATTCCCGGAATTCTTGGCTGAAAGATTTGTCCAGCAGAGACAAAGCTTCCGATATTTTCCCTGCCTCCAAATTCCTGCCGATGTCGCCGCGAAATGCTGACTGAATAACTGAATCTCTGATATTTGAATTGATGAAATTTCTCAGTTCTCTGGGAGATTGCATTCTTTCGGGCGGCATCCTGTCTCTCGGTTTTCCTATATCTCGCGATATTCTGTTTTGGTTCTGCCGCTGTTGGGGGGTCAAGGGTTGGTTGCGATCGGGGAAAACCCGGCTTCTATCTAATGGAAATCTACCGCTTGGCGATGGTGGCGGTGGAGTTGTACCGGGTGGAGTTGTACCGGGTGGAGTTGTACCGGGTGGAGTTGTACCGGGTGGAGTTGTACCGGGTGGAGTTGTACCGGG